>JAYSRH010000395.1:0-22782 GCA_043721115.1 Fibrobacteria bacterium
ATCTGGCCGAACGGTTGTGCTCAAGGCGGTATTGGAGGACAGGACAATATTCTTCGGGAGGTACAGAGGACCTTACCCAATCTGTATTCGAATATGGGTATCATGTCGACCATCGGTGTTCGACCCGGAGTGGGCTGCCATACCTCGGCGGATGGCTATATGCAGTTTGTCCGCCTAATGAGTCCGCTGGTGGAAAGGGACAATTACGGCAAGGTTTTCACCACCTCCATTACACCGCCCAACATTAAAAGGGCTTATTACACCAGTACCGGAAAAACTGCGATCACTTTGGAGTTCGATCAGGCGGTAAAATGGACCACGTCCCTCATTTCACAGTTCTATCTGGATGGTGTGAGCGGAAAAGTGGCCTCCGGTGCAATATCTGGAAATACGCTCACCCTCGCGCTCAACGCCGCGTCCACGGCAACAAAAATCACCTACCTCGACAGTCGTTCATGGAGTGAGGACAATATCCTCTATGGGGCGAATGATATTGCTGCGCTCACGTTTTATGATGTCCCTATTTATGCAGATGCGACGACTGAGACAAATCCGCACATTTCATTGCACAAAGAATATGGTGGTATTTCCGCCAAGCTGATAAACGGTGGCATAAATTTAACGTTCGGGCGTCTGGAGGGGCAGGTGTTGGTTGTGGAACTGATCAATCTTCGCGGGCAGGCCGTAGTTCGGAAAGTGATCGCTGGGGCCGCTAGTGATGTCGGGCAGCTCACGCTACCGGGCCTTGACAGGGGTGTGTATGTCGTGAAAATAAAGAGATCGGGTCGGACTGCGTTCCTGAAAAAGTTGACGGTTTTTTAGGCTGTAAGCCTTATCCACAATAAGGATGTGGCTTTAGCATGAACCCGATTCTTCAGGCCTTCTTCGCGGCGCTATTGTTCGGCGCAGCTGCGCCGTTCAGCAAAATCTTGCTTGGCTCATTTTCTGCCTTCCAGCTTGCAGGAATATTGTATTTAGGAGCAGCCTTGGCGGTTGCCCTGGTTCTTCTCATAAGCAGGGGATCCTTTGGATTCTCGGGCCATCTGGGGAGCCGTAACCGAATCCGTTTGACTTTTGCCATATTTTTTGGTGGTGTCCTCGGTCCACTGTTTTTACTCAATGGTCTGCAACTAGCCGCAGCCGGATCGGTTTCCTTATGGCTGATCCTGGAAATGGTCCTGACGGCTCTGTTAGGACATTTTTTTTTCAAAGACAATTTGGGCGTTTGGGGCTGGATTGGAGGAGGGGGATGCTTATCCGGAAGTGTACTGCTATCCGTGGGTGAAGGCTCTGCCGGCCTTAGGGCTGGGGCATGGGTGACCTTGGCTTGTCTTTGCTGGGGATTGGATAATCACTTGACAGCCTTAATCGATGGACTAAAACCTCTGCAAACCACATTCTGGAAAGGATTGACCGCAGGTAGCGCAAATCTAACTGTCGGCATCCTTGTCACGCCTTTCCACCCCGCCGTTATGACTCTAATCTGGGGACTCGCTTTGGGGGCGTTTTCTTATGGCGCCAGCATAGCCCTGTACATTCGTGCCGCACAGGTTCTGGGCGCTACCCGGAGTCAGGTGATTTTCTCCGCAGCGCCCTTTTTCGGTCTGCTCATCTCCTCTATTCTGCTCAGGGAAGATCTGACGTGGATTCATGGAGTTGCCACTTTATTGTTTACAGGAAGCCTTGCCTTGCTGTTCCGAGATCGGCACGCGCATTTTCATTCGCATGAAAGTACGGAGCATGTCCATGGCCATCGCCACGACGATGGACACCATGCGCACGAGCATTCTGGAATGCCTGCCTCTACATATCATTCCCATCGGCACACGCATAGCGCTTTGGCGCATTCCCATGCCCATTTACCCGATATTCATCACCGGCACAATCATTAATTTTGAAAAGTTCACTTCTGTTTTAAGAAGAGGGATTGTTTTTGTTAATGGCGTTAAAAGTAGCGCTTCAGCACTTTTTTATTGGCTACAAAGTAATCCACGCCGGATAGCAGCGTAACTCCTGTCACCACGCACATCAATGAATAGGGCAAGTACGCCCAAATATCGGACCATAAGGTTGGCTTTGGATTAAATCGACGGACAAGCGTGTCCACGATTTCCAGTACGAGAATGGTGATGATTGCCATGCCCTGTAACGCCGTTTTCCATTTTCCGCTTTTTCGTGCGTCGATGGTTACACCGGATGCTGCACCCAGCGTACGTAAGGTTTCAATGGTAGATTCGCGGAAGAATATTACGGCAACCATCCACACGGCCGCATAACCAGATGCGAGAAAGCAGAGAAAGATCCCCATATTGGAAATCTTGTCGGAATAGGGGTCTAGAAATTTTCCAAGCTGCGTGACCTCGCCGCGTTTGCGCGCGAGATAGCCGTCCAGTCCGTCGCTGGCTACGAAAAAAATAGCCAATAGTGCCGCCAGGATTTTGAAAACAAGGTGGTTGTCTTGATAGCTGAGATTGTTGTCGTAGAAGAAGACCCAGATGAAAACGGGAGTCAGAAAAATACGGCTGAATGTGACCTGGGTAGCCAAGGAGACGGGTTGGCGGGACTTCTCATCCCGGTAATAGAAATACAGATAGCCTACGCTGGTAGCGATAATCAGCAACTCGCTGACCACCATCATGATGCGGGAATAATGCTCCGAGTTCCAGACGTAGAGGAGCATGGTGATATTAAGCGAGAGCGTAGTAATCTTGCCCCAGATAGATTTAAGTGGTAACGCTCGATTTTCTTTAAGCAGTGCAATGGAAAAGATCAGGTAAAAAACATTGCGCAATGTAAGCGCGAGGAGACCCGCGCATAGCATGGTGGGGAATGGTTCATTCGGATCCCAAGCCAGACGGAGGAAGAGAACCAGGAATATCAGATTGCCGAGCAGCTTTTCACCCAATTCCAACCAGAACAAGGTGAGAGGTCGTTCGATATCCTCATGGCTGAGCTTGAACGATGCGTAAAACCCCATGCACAGCGACAGGGACAAAAAGAGGGTGGCCGAAAGGTTTCGATTGAGAAAAAGGCAAGCTAGGGTAGCGACAAAGGCACCCATTTTGGTCAGGACCCAGATGCGTCCGGCCTTGCGTTGGGGCTCTAAAGTTTCCGAAGTCGCTAAGGGTGGAGGGGTTGCCTGGGGCGTCCCTGGTGGATTGGATTCCATGCAATTAAGTATAGGAATTTCCTATACCTGGACCAGGCTGGCGATTCGCTTTCCAGTACACTTCAACTCACCCGTTTACCCAATCAAGCTGGTGTACTCAAGCCAAACGATCGAAATGCCAGGAATTGACTCGAATAGGTTTGAACTACAAAAAGTGCCCGGGAATCGGTAAAGGAAAGCTTTTTATAGGCAAAATGAGATTTTTCGTATTCTTCATAATGCCTATAAATATGAATATAATTGTACATTTTGAAGAATGAGCCAGCTTAAAGATACCGTTTCCTTTTTGAAAAAACACGGACCCTGCCGAGTGCGTGAACTGGAGACAGCAGGGTTCCGTAGGCAGGACTTGCAGTACCTGATCAAAACGGGAAGTGTCGAACGCCTCACGCGAGGAGTGTATCAGGTTGCGAAGGCTCCGATACTAACCCATCCCAGTTATACCGAGGTATTTCTGCGTGCACCTAGGGTGGTGCTTTGTCTGCTCTCGGCTTTGAATTACCATGGGTTGACATCCCAACTTCCCCATCAGGTTTGGATCGCTGTTGAGGGCCTTGCCCGAGCACCCAAACTAGCGTATCCATCCTTGAAGGTCGCTCGTTTTTCTGGAGCTGCTTTTACGCAGGGTATTGAAAAATATAAAGTCGACGGCGTCACCTTGCGAGTATACAGCGTGGCCAAGACCGTAGCGGACCTGTTCAAAATGAGGAACAAGGTGGGACTCGATGTGGCGATGGAAGCCCTGTTGGAAGCACTAAAATCCAAGAAAGCCAGTCGGGCCGAAATAGTGAAAATGGCCAAGGTTTGTCGCATGGAAAAAATCATGCGCCCGTATTTGGAAATGGAAGCGGCGTCATGACCGATATTTCCCATTCCGTGGCCCAGCGCCTCCTAAATTTCAGCAAAACCCATCAAGAAGAATACAACTTCGTTCTCGCCCGTTATGGCGTTGAGCGCCTGCTGTACCGTCTCTCCCAGTCCGAACTTGGCAGCCGCTTTGTCCTTAAAGGGGCCAGCCTTTTCCTCGTTTGGTTCGGGCATGCTTTTCGTACGACCCGAGATGTGGATTTGCTGGGCGTAGGTTCTTCTGATTTGGAAGCCATCGCCCAACTTTTTCGTGAACTCTGCATACCCGATACCTTGGCTGTGGATGGGCTGGTTTTCCAAGCGGAGACGGTGCGCGTCAATCGCATCAAGGAAGATCAGGATTACCAAGGGGTGCGTATTTTACTTCGGGCCTTGCTGGGCAAATCTCGGATTGATTTGCAAGTGGATGTAGGATTCGGGGATGCGATTACACCGGAGCCTGAGCGAATCACCTTTCCAACCTTGTTGGATGGCCCGGCACCGGTGCTATTGGCTTATCCGCCGTATACCGCCATCGCCGAAAAATTTCAAGCCATGGTCGTGCTCGATATGGCCAATTCCAGGATGAAGGATTTTTACGATATCTGCGTCATGTTCCGGTCCTTTCCCCTGGATGCCGAGATACTGGCGAAGGCTATACAGCGCACATTTGCTCGCCGTGACATAGCTTTGCCCGGAAAAATACCCATGGCGTTGACACCTGATTTTTCCGCAGATCCACTCAAACAAAATCAGTGGAACGCTTTCGTCAAAAAAAGCCGGCTGACCGTACCCATGGGTGATTTGCCAGCGGTGGTTGCAGAGTTGCGCAAGCACTTGTTGCCCATGTTCCGGATCTTGAAAATGAAATCGGAGTGATCAATGTATCGAATACGATTAAAGGGGTGATTCAATGGCCATGATTCTATGGAAGTCACGCTTTCCTACATCTCTAGGCACGCTGGGCGAGCAGTTCCTTGGCATGTTTTAAGGCCGCCTGTGAGGTGTCATCACCCATCATCCGTGCCAGCTCCTGTACGCGCTCCTTTGGAGAAAGGGCCAGTACACGCGTCACTGTACGCCCCGATTCCAACTCTTTGACCACCTTCTGCTGCGCCGAGGCCTGGGCAGCCACTTGATGGAGATGCGTAATTACAATCAGTTGATGGTGTTTGGCTAATTCCTGAAGCGCCTCACCCACGCGGTTGGCCGTTACTCCGCCGATACCGGTATCCAATTCGTCGAATACCAATAAAGGCCGGGGATCGCTTTGGGCCAAGGCCGATTTGATGGCGAGCATGATGCGGGATATTTCTCCACCTGATGCGATTTGCCGCAGGGGCTTGCTGGCCTCGCCGGCATTGGAGGCTAAAAAGAATTCCAGTTGATCAAAACCCGTTGGGGTGAGTGGAAGTGGGTTTGTGGATTTTGGAGCGGGGGCATGGCCTGAACTTTGGCCTTGTGCCGGAACTTGAAAGCGCGTTTGGAAAATGGCGCCTTCCATGGCTAGGGCTTGCAGCCTGGAATTGACTTCCAGATCAAAAGCCTTTGCGGCATCCCTTCGTTTGTTGCTGAGACCACGGGCTAGGTTTGCGGCTTTGCTGTAGGCTTCCGCCCATTCTACCTTTAAGCTTTCGATATCGCTTTCGGAATTTTCAAAATCGGCCAGTTCCCGATGGCGTGTGTCGCGTAGGGCAACCAAGCCGGCCATGTCCAAATGGTACTTGGCTTTCAGTTTTTGGATCAGCGATAACTTGGCATTCAATTCATCGAGTTTGGCTGCATCCGCGCTTTGCGGCAGTCGGAAATTGCGTAGCGCATTGCGCAATTCGGCGAGTCCATCTCGGGCCATTTCCAAGTTGGGGAGAAATTCCGTAAACGGATTCGGTGAAAGGCATTTTTCCAACCCCTGAATCTCACGCTGCAATTTTACCAGGCCTCCCAGCAGGTCGGCTTCTTCTCCATCCAGGAGCGAGAGCGAGGCTTGCAATCCCAGGGTGATTTTTTCCATGGAGCTTTGCATTTTGAGTTCGGATTCGATGCGCTCCTCTTTCCCCAATGCCAGCGGGGCTTTTTCCAATTCCTTAGCTTGGAATTTCAGGAAATCGTACTGTTCGCGCACGCGACGGGCGTTCTCTTCGGACGCTTTGAGTTTCTCCCCCAAGGTTTTCCAATCTAGGTAACGCGCATAATACGTATCGGCCGCGGTTTCCAAATGGGCAAACCCGTCCAGGAAGTCGAGATGGGTGGCGGGATTGTTCAAGGATTGCTGTTGGTGTTGGCCATGTAAATCCACCAGATGGGCGCCGATTTCCTCCAAAGCCGCCGTAGTCACAACCGAACCGTTTACACGGCAGCGGTTTTTGCCCGCCGGCGTCAGCTCGCGCTCCAGAATGATTTCCTCGTTTTCCGAGTCGATTTCCAGACGCTCGAGCGTGGCTTTGAACCCTTTGGCGGGAGGAGTATCGAACACGGCCTCTACCCTTAGTTTGTCCGCACCCTGGCGAATGATATCGGCTTTGACCTTGGCGCCAAGAATGAATTTGAGGGCGCCCATCAGAATGGATTTTCCCGCGCCGGTTTCACCCGTAACTGCCGTAAATCCCGGACCCCATTTCAGTTGGGCGGATTCGATGATGACGAGATTCCGGATCGAGATTTCACGTAGCATTGGCAACTCCCAAGAAAAAGCGCTTCAAGACGGGTTGGGTAGGGTATCTCGGGAACGCCTGGTTCCCGTCCACCCCAGTTTGTTCCTGAGTGATTCGAAATAAGATGTGCCCTTGGGCCTGACCAGCAATATAGAGTGATCATGTTTGCGAATATGCACGGTATGCTCGGGCTTCAGTTTGAATTGGTTGCGTCCGTCCACAAACATATTGGCTTGCATGCCTCGGCCCATGTTGCTGCGGACGTCGATGGTCATGTAGTCGGGCAAGATCAATGGCCGCACAGACAGCGAGGTGGGGTTGATGGGAGTAATCAAGAGGGAGTCGGCGGAGGGATGGATAATCGGTCCCCCGGCGGACAAGGCATGCGCTGTGGATCCGGTTGGAGAGGAAATCAAAAGCCCATCCACCCAGTAATCGGTCAGGAATTGCCCCTGGGCTGACACCTTGAGATCCACCATTTGATGACCCATTTGACCGGTGAAGGACACTTCATTCATGGCAATGTCTTCTTGTACGCGCTTATTGCCGATAAAAACTTCGATCTGCAGGAACATGCGTTTCCGGTAACTGTATTCTCGTCGGAGAATTTCTCCGAGGATGCGTTCCAAACTTTCCAGCGCGACATCGGCGAGAAATCCCACTCGGCCCAGATTGACCCCGAGTATAGGCGTATTCGCGCCCCGGACCATGCGAGCTGCGGCTAAAAAGGTACCGTCGCCACCCAGCGATAACAGCAAATCGACACTTGAGCGCAGATATGCATCAGGTTTGACTTTGATGCGGCCACGGACAAAGGGTTTGAGATAGCTATTGATATAGAGACGGATTGTGGGGTTTTCTTCCGACCAGCGGCGCAAAATATCCAGCGCCGGTTTCATATTTCCAGCAAAGGCTACGATTCCAATGCTGGTAACGTCTTTCTCCGGATGAGTGATGTAAGGAATTGGAGCAGCACCTATTTTTTTGGTCATGGCTTTTCTCCGACCGTGACTTGTCCAAGTGTGGCCATTTGTTCCACCATTCCTGGATATTTTCCTGCGAGGCAGCCGGCGCCCCAGAGCAGCGAGGTTCCGTGGGATTTCAGTCCCATCACCAGGCATGCCAGTCCAAGGCCAGGATGACCCAATGCATCATAGGCGCTCCCGTCGTAATCGGCACGGCCACGGATTACGAGTCCATCCACTATTTCTCCGATTTCAACTCCTGCGGATCTCAAATTGGCGACAAAAATTTTGAGCAGGTCGCGGCGATGACGGCGCAGATGGGCAATGTCCCGGATGACGGTTTCCCCTTCGGCAAAAGCGGCCGCCACCATCAAAAGGAATATTTCGTCGCGTAAGGTTGAAATGGAATCTCCGCCAAATCGTTTGCCGATGAGGTCGGCGGTGCGAATGCGCAATTGTCCAAAGCCTTCACCGTGTCGTTCACGTCGAGACACCACTTCAATATCTGCCCCCATCCGGCGCAGGGCCGAAATGAATCCCGCCCGGGACGGGTTGAGAGGGATGTTTTCCAAAGTGATATCGGAACCCTTAATCAAAGTTGCCGCCAGACAAAAAGCCGAGGCTTGGGTCAGATCAGCGGGAATGGAATATGTCTGAGGTTTAGGCATCGAGCCCGCTGCCAATCGAAGCCGAAGGACCGGCTCCGTTTTACCCGCCGCCCGCATCTGCCGGGCAATTCGGCGCGCCAATTCGTCACCTTCCGGGGCCTCATTGCGGTCAATTTTTATCGGCAACTCAAAGTGGGCTGCCAAGCCATCGAGGAGATCCGGACCACTTTTGGTTAGGGAAAGGTCCAGCGGTTTCCCGACGGAAATATGATAGGTCAATAAGGTAAGCTTGGCTAAATATTCGTCCCAACCTAAATCCGCTGGCTTGGTTGATGAGCCCGTCTGGGAGTTGGAGTTACGCAGCAATGCGGTAGCCCGTGGAGTAAGGCTCATGGGCGCTTCAATCAGAATAGTCTGAATCTCATTTTTGGTTTCGGTCGCGAGTGCTGGTGCAGTAGCCGTTTCGGGGTGGCTTTCCAGGATGGGTGGCTTTTCCATCAAGAGGATTTTCTGCAATATCTCTAGTGCTTCGCCGGAGACGCAATCGGCGTTCACTTCTAAAGTTCTTTGGCAACCTTGTGCGGCTAGAAACGCCGCCATGGGTAACAACTCCGCTTCATGCCTAATCCGTATCGGCTCCGGACCCGAAACCGGCGCGCTACCTCCATGGATCAGCCATTGTCCATCCAGTGCCTGCTGGGCATAGCCCATGCGGATAAAGTCTTCCAGTATATCTTGAAACCAAGGAGTAGCCGGGAGATTTTCGAGTCGGGACAGCCCTTCCGCCAAACAGCTCAGCAACAGGGCTTGGAATCCTGCCAAACCGTCGCCTTGCAGAATCGGTTGACCCTTGAGGCGTTTGCTCCGTTTGATTTCAACCGAACTCTCCAACCCAACCTCCATGGTGCTAATGTCGAAGTCGGACACGAAACCCCGCCTTAGTCAAACAGTCTAATGCCATATCTGCCTCTTTGTTTCCATGAAAGCCTATCATCAAGGTGCCGTCTTCGCCTTCTCTGACTTTTAATATTTCCACATCCAATACATTGATACCCTTTTCGGCCAATGGCTGGAATACACGCAAAAGGACACCGGGCTTGTCCTCCAAATCGACAAGCACTTCCGCCAAAGGGGACGCGAAGCCTTTCTTCGCAACGGCTACCTGATTGCGTAATCGGTTGCCGCTGTGGAACTGGTCTGAGCCCAAATCCGTGTCCATCGCTGCTTCGAGAACTTTCAAATGGGCACGAAATCCGGATACAACACTTTTAATGGTGGCGCGGTTGGTGCGTAGGATCGGTTCCCACACTTTGAAAGAGGAGGCTGCCAGGCGCGTCATGTCCCGGAAGCCACCGCCCGCTATTTGCAAACAATTTTCCACTACGCTGCTGCGTTCGCCAATATAACTGGCTAAAGCGGTGGAAAGCATTTGGGGCAGGTGGGAAACATGTGCTGCCACCTCGTCGTGTAGCTCCGCCGACATATGCGTGGTACGGGCACCCACCCCTTGCGCAAAGCTTTCGATTTTTGCCAACGCGTCGTTGGCGTTTGAGGCCTCTGTCGCATCTGTGGGACAGATCACCCACGAAGCATTTTGGAAAAGCCAAGCATCACGTGCTTCCCAGCCCGTCTTTTCACTACCGGCCATCGGATGCGATCCGATAAAAATCGCTCCGCTTTGCGAAGCCGGAAAAGCCTTCAGTCCTTCAGCGCAGATTTCAACTTTGGTGCTGCCCACATCCGTGACCACGCATCCTGGTTTGTATGTCAGGGGGGATTTGGTCCAGGCTTTAAGCTGATTTAAAATTGCATCGATGGGAGTACAGAGCAGAATCAGATCGACATCCGCGCAGGCTACATCGATTTCGGAATAGCCATAGGCTTTATCCAAAAGGCCTGCTTGTTTGGCCTTCTCTAAAGTTGCAACGGAAGATACACCCGTCACCTTGATACCCGGCCACCGTTTGCGTGCCGCTTCCAATAAGGAGGCTCCCAGCAGGCCCAAGCCGACGACGGCTATATGTGAAGAGTGCCAATGGATGCGACCGGCATTCCCATTCATCCTGCCGATTCCTCTAATAGACGATGTTCCGCGATAATGCAGGCGAATATTCGTAGGACGGCATCGTTGGAAAGTGGGCCTTTGTTTCCAGCCAAGACGGCATTCAAGACCTGTTTCTCACGAACGGGATCGTACACGGGGAGATTTTTCTGCTGCTTGAGTTCTGCGATAGCGAGTGCGCAACCTGCGCGAACATTGAGGATCTCCACCAATTGGAGATTAAGAGCATCGATGCTCCGACGCCAATCGTCTAGGTCCATGTTTCCTTGGTGGGAGCGATAAGTGGTGCGGCGAAGTCGCTGATTTCCTTTAGCATGGTAGTAAAAGGCTGGCTTTCCAGGGTACGGCGCACTAATGCACTGCCGACGACTACGCCATCCGTGAGTTGGCAAACCGTACGAACTTGATCCGGTTTGGAAATTCCGAAGCCTACGACCACGGGCAATTTTGAAGCCGCTTTAAGTGCGGAAACTTTGCTTTCGAAACCGGTTTGAAAGTTGTCGCGTTCGCCGGTAATACCGGTTCGAGAGATATAATAGAGAAAACCACTCGCAGCTTTTAGAACCAAGGCGAGTCTGTCCGGAGTAGTAGTCGGGGCGACTAGGAAAATTAAGGACAAGTCCTCGCGGCGGCAGAGTGCTTGCATTTCTTCCGCTTCCTCTACAGGCATGTCGACGATTAGAATCCCATCCATGCCTGCATTTTTGGCTCGCTTCACAAAGACTTCAAAGCCCAGCTTGAACAAGGGGTTTAAATAAGAAAAGGCGATTAAGGGAACCTGGGAGCGTTGCCGGATTTTTTCCACGATGGAAAAATAAACATCCGCATCCACACCCAATTCCAATGCTCGATTGGCGGCTGCCTGGTTGACTACCCCGTCAGCCATGGGATCCGAAAAAGGATAGCCCAACTCGATGATATCGGCCCCGAGTTTTTCCAATGAAACGGCCAGTTCCACTGTTTCTTCGATGCCTGGTACGCCCGCAACCACGTAAGGTATAAAGGCTTTTTTCTTTTGGGTCCTCAGGTTGGTGAAGGCCTTGTCAATGCGGTTCATGGAGACGCAGCTCCAATCACGGTGGCCATGTCCTTATCACCACGCCCGGAAAGATTGACTACAATGATTTTGTCCGCGGATAAGGTGGCGGCCAACCGAACAGCTTCAGCAACGGCATGAGCGCTTTCCAAAGCTGGAATAATGCCTTCCGTTCGACTGAGCAAGTGAAAGGCCTTCAAGGCTTCTGTGTCCGTAGCTGAAGTGTACTGGATCCGATCCAAATCCCTGTACATGGCGTGTTCTGGACCCACATTGGCATAGTCTAGGCCCGCGGAAATGGAATGGGTTTCGGCTATTTGGCCTTGCGGTGTTTGCAACACATAGCTTTTGGCCCCGTGCAGCACTCCAAGAGTGCCGCCCGCGAACCGGGCCGCATGCAGGCCGGTTAGAATGCCATGACCACCCGCTTCCACTCCACGCATTTTGACTTGAGGTTTGTTGATGAAATTGTAGAACAAACCGATGGCATTGCTGCCGCCACCCACGCAGGCCACCAAATAATCGGGTAGTCGGCCTTCCTTGTCCTGAATTTGGAGTTCCGCTTCTTCCCCGATAATTTTTTGAAAATCCCGGACTATGCGCGGGTAGGGGTGGGGGCCGAGAGCCGAACCGAATACATAATGGGTTTCGCCAATGTTGGTCACCCAGTCCCGGATGGCTTCGTTGATGGCGTCTTTAAGTGTGCGACTTCCCGATTCCACGGGCACTACCGTGGCGCCGAGCAATTCCATGCGTTGCACATTGGTCGCCTGACGTTCCATGTCTACGCGGCCCATATAAATGACGCATTCCATGGCAAACTTGGCGGCTGCGGAAGCGGTAGCCACGCCATGCTGACCGGCACCGGTTTCGGCGATAATCCGCCTCTTGCCCATGTGTTTGGCAATGAGCACTTGACCCAGAGAATTGTTGATTTTATGCGCGCCGGTATGATTCAGATCTTCCCGCTTGAGATAGATTTTGGCGCCACCACAGTGCTTGGTCAAACGCTCGGCGAAATAAAGTGGCGAGGGCCGACCCACATAATCCTGTAGATGACCCTTAAGCTCGGCCTGAAAAGAGGCATTCCCAATCAGGGCCAGGTAATGCGTTTCAAGTTCTTCCAAGGCAGGCATGAGCACTTCGGGAGCAAATTTTCCCCCAAATTGGCCAAATCGGCCCCATCTATCTGGAAATTTTCCGGGATCCATATCGCTTCCGTGCTAGGTTAAAAGGTAGTTTTTTCAGCCTTAATTGGCTCACCTCAACTGGACGCCACGGGTAGGTTTCCGTACCATAGCGGATTCCCCCCATCAAGACTTACCTCACAATATCGCTATACAGATTAGCGTGGTCTAGGTATCTTTTGGCCATTGAATGCCATAGGGAATGGAACCACCTAATTACACGGGATGACTATGCTTGCTACCCAGGTCCGCCAAAAAGACGCACTTTTCTTTTTCGCCGCGTATCCGGCGAAAGCACTTCTGGAAAAGGTGCGATTCAGCACGCGTTTCTATGATGAAGGCACGCCAATTGCGGCGGAGGCACCCAAGGCCGAAGACGATATCGCCCGTTTCATCTCAAAAATCGAACATTCTGATAAAGCTTTTCAGCGCACTATGGCGCGGGAGAAGATCAGGGCCATTCGCAATTTTTACGAAACCGCCAGTACCCAGCCCCCTATTCCAGGTACAATTTTGCTTTTTACACCGGAAAAACTCCGTTTTCGAGCCCTTCCGGAACAGGACAGCGTTGGTAATTTACAAGAACCCGACGATAAATACCTGATCATCGACGGCCAGCACCGCTTGGCTGCCTTGCATTTCTACTTCCGGGAACGCCCCGCTGAGGCCGCGACCATCAATGTTCCCTGCATAATATTCGACGGACGAAGCGAGGATTTTGCCACGGAGATGTTCGTCATCATCAACTCCACGCCAACCCGTATCAACAAAAGCCATCTGGTCGACCTTTACGAAAAAGTCTCCTTTGCCTCACCGGATAAGCGCTGCTGCGCGCGCGTGGTGGAATGCCTTTATGGCAATGACGACAGCCCGCTCCAATATCGCATCAACCGGCTCGGTGGAAAAAGCAAGGCCGAAAAATGGATTCTCCAGGCTGAACTTTTCAATGAAGTGAACCGTTGGGTCAAATCGGAATGGGACTTCAAGGAAGATCTTTCTCCCATGCACCAAGCAGAATTTTATTACGAAATTCTTCGGGATTTTCTGAAGGCCTGCGCCAATGTCTGGGGAGACGCCTGGGGCAATGGAAACTATATGGTTACCAAACCGGTTACCCTAAAAGCATTGGTGCGTATCTGCGCCGATCTTTCCGACAAAGATTCGGTATCTACAGGCCGCGTCAAACGCTGGATAGAACTCTTGCAACCTTGGGCGGAGCTCAAGAAATCTTTCCGGTGTGAAGGATTTTTTGAAAGGTTTCCAGCCAAGGGCCAAGTAGAACGCGTGGGTCGCGTCTATAAAGATTTAGCCAAGGCCATCAACCTTTAAATTGTGGCCGGTTCAGAATAGGCAGAAAGCCGACGGCTGAACATCTCCAACACCATTGAAAAGCAAATCTGAGCCAGGGCGGCATCGTACCTGGGGCCTTCGTCACGGATAAAAGCGTGCTGGGCATTGAATTCATGCCAGGTAAAATTCACATTCGCGTTGGTCATGGCTCGGTAAATAAGTTCGCGGCCTTCTTGGGGAATGTGTGGATCCTGTTTGCCCCAGATCATGAGCATCTCGCCCTTTAGCTCCGCTATGCGATCGATCGAGTCGTCTTTTAGCCCCTTCCCCAGACTGCGCTTGTGAATGTCCGTGGCGTAAAAACAGGCTCCGGCAAGAATCTCCGGATTCATCGCGCATCGAAAACTTAGGTGGCCGCCTAGACAAATCCCGATGGAACCCAAACGTCCCGTACACGCAGCTAGGCTTTGCAAGTGCGCGATGACAGCGCGGGCGTCCGCATCAAAAGCAGTGAGATCTTTTTCGATTTTATAGCGATTACCCTTGTCTGTACCTGCTTGATCATATGCCAGTGCGCAACCAGCCGGTTCGAACTCATGATAAATTTCCGGTGCAGCCACGATATACCCATGAGATGCCAAAAAGCGCGCCGTGCGCCGTATGGGGCCGGTTACCTGAAAGATTTCGGAAAAAAGTACCAGACCTGGATAGGGTCCATTGCCTGATGGGAAGAACCTGTGGATGCGCATCAAGCCATTTTCTGTCTTCACATCTACGAAATCTTCTTTGCAAAGCATGGAATTCTCCTTTAAATATATTTCTGTTCCGAATAGAACAGAAATATATTTTATTATTAGAATTAGTATTTTTATAGAAATAAATGTTTATTAAAAAGGGAAATAGCATGGCGACTGTAGTAGCGAAAAAAAGCAGAAAAAAAAGCAGAAAAAAAGGGAATACTGGAAAAAGGTATTCCAAATCACAAAAGAAAATCATTCTCAACTTTGTGAAAAGCCGTGGCCGTGGTGGAATATCCGCTGCATGTAAGAAATTCGGTGTATCGTATGTTGCCCTTAAACGCTGGATGAATGGCAATGGTGTAGAAAAAAAATTGGGCCGACCTGCAAAGGTCAAGAGTTTGGATGGTCGTAAGCTTAAAAGCGTTCATGCAGCGATGTCGGCGCTAAAAGCCCTTAAAAAACAATTGGGTGCGGTGCAGAAAACACTTAAGAAATTGATGTAGTAAAAGCCTTTACCGGCCGGCCAGGAAGGCTTCTTCCGGCCAGCTGGGTGGAGTTATTTCAGCGTTCGCCGGATTGGCGTATTCCCGATACAGGTGATTGGCTAAAGAAAATCGGAACCAGCCTTTATCACCAGGACTGAAAGCTTCGGCGCTTACCACTGGAAGAACAGCGGAAATGGCAGCAGAGGAATCTTCACCTGTCCCGGTAGTCACGGTAAATTTGCCCCATGCTTTTTTTCGTGTCATATAATATTGGCCAACGCCCTCACCTTTGCGTAGTCCCGTTGTGCCAAGCTCACTGCCGATTTCCGTTTCTAAATTCTCGCAAATGGTGAAACAGTCCCCGGAATTTTTTTGCAACACATCCAGTTTTATTCCCCATAGTTCTCCTTGTGCATTGAACTGCACCCGCACCTTGGCTTCCGAAGGATGGCGATCCACAAAGGCTACCAGGTGGGCGGTTATTTCATCCTCACCGGCGTGTATGTTAGTGGCCTGCAACAAGGAAAGGTTGGAGCGGCAGTCTTTGAATGACATGCCCCAATAGAATCCCAGGAGGCCGACAGGTACGCGAATTTGGTCGGCTCCCAGCAGTTCCAACAACTCCTTGGCTTTGGAATCAAAGGCGACCGTGCCATCCCGGAATTCCTTAGAGGACAGGGGATTTCCCTCGGGGCCCCAGGTTCGGTAAGGCCCATTTAAGCGACCCTGGTGAAAATTCGCTTGTTCCAAAACCGTGCCCTGCCGATACCAAACGCGGCTAAGCCCCTCCTTCTTACCATCGTGAAAGCGACAATGGAGTCGCATAGGACCACCTGGATACCATTGATAAAAATCGCCTTCAAGCTTTCCGCCACTATACGCTGCGGAATAGAGCTTGGTACCGTCCGGATACCAAGTTGCCTCTTGACCGATGCGCTTGCCCATCTGAAATTCGGTTTGCACGCGAATTTTTCCATTGGGGTACCATTCCTGGTACGGTCCGTCCTGTTTGCCCTGCCTGTAATAACCTTTTGATTTGACTTTACCATCCGGAAACCATTCCTCCGATAGCCCGTTTTTCTCTCCTTGTGCATAGTTAGATGTCCAGAGTGGCTTTCCACCCGGAGTCCAGGTTTTCCAAGTACCCGTTGGAATGTCGCGTTCGTAGACGCCTGCCATCCAGAGCTTGCCGTCAGGAAACCAGGCTGTGACCTGTCCTTGTAAATGACCGAATTGATAATATCGGTCCGCGAGCGGCACTCCATTTGCATAGGTTAACTTGCAAAGCCCATGCCGCAACGGCTGCGAGCGTTTTTCATCGGTCCAAGCACACGTTTCGCCGGCCAAAATCGAATCTCCATCTGGGCCCAGCGCCTTCATTTCAGTTTTTTTGACATTAAAAAATCTTTCCAGTAGCAACTTCCCTTGAGGGTTGAAGCGTTTTTCATGAACGAGAAAATCACCTTGGTATCTTCCTTGGAAACTGAGATGACCATCCTTTGACCAGAAATTCGCATCCCCATTTTTCATTCCGTCATGGTATTCAATGGTGCTTTCCAGTCGACCATCTGGAAGTAAGGATTTGAAAAGCCCTTCGCGTACCGTGCGTTGGCCGGGAGGCCCTTTTTCCGTCCACATCTGACGAATTTTGCCGTTTGAAGAACGGACGACATGCAGTGTCCCGGGATCACAGGCGCATATGCCGAGGACCGAAATTACCGCGATATTAAATCGCACGGGCATGTCCAATTCCTTCCCTCAGTAATCGGTTGGGCTCTACTGCCCAACAAAGAGTTATCGGTAGGGAAATCGTAATACTTTAGAAATGTGAAAGGATTGACAAAAAATATTTTTCAAATAATTGCGCAGAAAAACATGCGCTCTACAAATGCCTCGTTGTATAATTGCCCTGCGATGTCAACGATTCGACAATTATTTTCCATGACGATAATATTGGGACTGGCTTCCGGATCCGCAATGGCACAGGGCGCGCGGCAGGTTTTGGGCAAACAAGATCAAGCCGGTAAATTGGCGCAATATTATGAAACTCTAGCAGCGCGGACTTTGTCGCGTTACTACGAAGAGGCCACCTTCCTTGTCAAGGCAAAAGTTGAAACAGAACCCTCTCCAGATGTTGACTTGTCCGACGATGATGCGTTGCCTGCAACTACGGAAACACAGCCACAGCTTCCGGGACTTCCCTTTCTTCCTGAGACCATGCAACCCAAGCCCCCGGTATCCGATAAAGAAGCCAAACAGGAAGTTACTGGTGGAGCGCAGTCTATAACTTTGGACGTACTGGTGGATACAGGTTATTCCGAAAAGGATGTGGATTTTATTCGCAACCTTATTGGTATGGCCTGTCACTTGGATGAATTGCGTGGGGATCGGGTAGCCGTTCATGAGGGGGTCTTTCCGCGGGACAATCGATCTTTGGAAAGCTATCGCAAACCTGCTGAAACTCAACCTCCAGTAGCGCCTCCATCTCCCCATGCCAGAAATGATTCGGTCAGTGACGCAGTAGGCAAGAATAACAGCGGAGAAAAGGAAAAGTTGGCGGCAAATCCCTTCAGCGCCTATATGGATCATTTGCCTTCTCTAATTCCTTTGCTTCTAATTTGCCTGCTCATTCTTGCCTGTGTATGGATGGTATCACGCGCTATCGTAGGTGCCAGCAGTCGGGACAGGCAGGACAAGGTGCCGCAGCCAGTGCCGCCCTTGCCCACCGAGGTTCAAAAATCCGTTGCCGAGGCTGGCAAAGGAATAACGGCCAAAGCCCAGCCCTCTGAGCTTGGAGCCTTCCGTCCGTTTTTGCTGAACTGTTTTGTGGGCAGCCCAAAACACTGCGGTCAAATCATTAAAAGTTGGATTCAACGCGAGCCGGACAAAGGACTACGTGATTCCGCCGCCATGGTAGCGAGTTTGGACGCCCGCCTTATGAGTGTGCTTGCTCCAGAGCTTGGCCGTGAACTGAGTCAGATGCTCGAAGTCCATTTGAATTCAGGCGAGGCCCCGTCACCGGAAGAGCTGCTCATCGTATATAAGGAATTCAAACGCGAGTTCCAGAATTTATCGAATGGATCCGCGAATGGGGATCAATACAAGGATTTATTCGGGTTCTTGCATCAGTTGAATGAGCAACAGATCATGCATATTTTGCGGGACGAATCCCAAGGCATTTCCGGACTGGTCATGGCGCAGCTTAAGGGAGAAATGGCGAGTGGGATTCTTCAAAAGGTGGATCCCGACAGCCGCGGTAAACTGCTGCTGGCAATGGGCAATATCGACCATATCCCTCTCAACGTATATAAGGAAATTGCCGATCGGCTTTCCCTTAAAGCGTTAGACGTCGGAAATATGCGCTTTGTAGCTGCCGATGGCGTAGACAGTATTCTGGAACTGATTGACAGCCTTCCCCTTCATCTTCAATTCAACTATGTCCATTCCATTTCCGAGATGGATTTGGGTTTGGGTGAAAAGATACGTAATCGATACGTAACCCTTCCGGAAGTTGCGGGATTGCCGGATAAATTCCTGTCCGGAGTGCTCCAAAATCTGGACCAGGAAACATTAATTCTGGCCTTGATCCATGTGGATGAAGTCATTCGCACCAAAATTTTGGCTCTGCTCCCGGAGCGTATGCAGATGATGGTCTCCGGAGGAATCGAAGGATCAAAGGATGTGACCCCAAAGGAGTCGGAAGTTGCACAGCGTCGCCTGCTTAGCCGAATTCGAGATGAAATAAAACATTCTGGGAGGCCGGCATGATGGGGAACACCCCTGCACGTGCTGGAATTATACTGGCGATGCTGTTCAGTATCCACTCCGGGTTCGCAACCGCAGCTTCCGCTCCAGCCATCGATCCATTTGCTCCAAGCTCCACTGGATTGAGACAAATTGCAGAAATAATGCAAAGGCTTTCCAAGGCCATGGGAGATATTCCTCCCAATATGGATCGCATTGCTCTATCCCAAATCAAAATAGATCCCGCCGAATTC
Source organism: Fibrobacteria bacterium (assembly GCA_043721115.1). Lineage (GTDB taxonomy): Bacteria > Fibrobacterota > Fibrobacteria > UBA11236 > UBA11236 > Chersky-265. The sequence goes on from JAYSRH010000395.1 coordinate 19,038, forward strand.
AGTCACGGACTATCGCGCTATATACAGGCGCAGGTGGAAGAGGTCTTTCGGCGCGATGGCCGTAAAACCGTAGTGACATCACCGGAACTGAGAACTTTCAGGGTGGTTTCCACCGACAGTTCCTTTAAGTTTTCCAATACTCTTCCCTCCATGGAAGACTTGTGGAGGCTTGGCGACAAACTCCGCGTGGATGGTTTCATCGAAGGATCTTGTTCCAAGAGCGCGGACAACGATGTCATCTTAAATCTCAAAGTGTTCCGCCATCGCACGGGCGAAGTGGTTTGGTCTGCGAGTTTTGTTGCGGGTCCAAATGAAAAAAAGCCGGATATCTGGAACCTGGATTGGAGTGCCTCATCTTCCGTTCGCATGTTTCCCATTCACAGCGGAATTATTCCCAGTACCACAGAAATAAGTGATTCTGGTGTTGTACCACTGGATACTCTCCAGTCCCTGTCTTTGACGCAATACGCAATTGAAGGAACCGTTAGTGAAGCTGTTACCCCTGACAAATGGCTGATTTTTTCCGTTACTTTGGGCTACGGTTTCATGAGTGGCACGGGTGGGCCGGATAGTTTGGCTGTCAACTTCAATATCCAATCCGCAAAATTCGGTGTCGAAATGCTGGGGATTTTTTTCCGAAAATCAAATCCAGATCTAGGTTACTGGCTTGGGACATATGTGGGTATCCAGGAATTCATTCCCTTTATGAATCGTGGTCATATTACTGCGCTAACAGTGGGATACAAATCCCGTGTCAGCCGACATTTCACTCTAGGTGGGGGTATCATGTTTCTGGCTCTTAATAAAAAATTAAAAGGTACGGGCCTCGACCAAGAACGATTCTTGACACTGGAACCAATTGCATATGAACTTACTTTTCTGCACTATACATTCTAGCGCCCGGTTCGCCGGTTTCGCTGGTTGGACGGCAGCTCTACTCCTGGGTTGTGGAGGCTCAGCTCCTCCCCAGGAGCGCGAGCAAACGCGGGAACTCTCGAAAGTTGAATCGCAGAATCAAGCTGGTGAAAAAGGGGCCGGCGGAATTAATTTTCACTTTGCAAATAAAACCACCGACGCCCATATGAGCATCGACCTTGGTTCCACGGAAGTTTATTTGGAAATGTCGGGACGACCGGCTAATGCTGAAGATGAGACCGCCATGCAGCCTTTTCCTCAGAAGGAGCGTGGCAAATCCTCATCAAAAAATCGAAATGAGGAGCCTACAGCCCAGTCCAGTGAGGATGATCAGGAGCAGGAACAGGAAGAACAAAAGCCCGACACGAAGCCAAAACACAAAGATGCGAAAGCTCCTTCAAAATCCGAAAAGCATGCGTCTACGCAAGCTAAGCCAGACACGGATGAGGAGTCTGATGATCAGAATCAAGCATCCGATCAAGATCAGTCCAATAACGAGGATGTTACGAGCAAGGTGCTGACTGGTATTCGTAAAGCCCAGGAGCTTTTTTACCAAAAACGCTACCCAGAAGCCTTGGCAATGGTTCGGCAGTCGCTGGATGCCCAACCGACAGCGGAAGGTCATGCCTTGGCGGGCAGTATCAGTTATATGATGGGAAAAAGCGGTTTGGCTCGACGACATTGGGAAGACGCGCTGCGGCTAAATCCGGATATGCCGGCAGTGGAAAATATGTTGCAACGAACCCGTACCCCCGGAGGACGTGGTTCACCGGCTCCCAGGCCATTGATTTCTCGCCCGTCTCCGAAACCCCCAGCAGCCGTTATTGAGGCGGCTGGACCAGAAATTTCAGATGGAGCACCCTTTCCAGAAGAAGCCACCAGCGACAATGTTCCAATTCAAAAATTCGATAGCGAAGGCAGGCTCGGTCCCCTTAAGAATTCTAGTCAACCTGCTATAGCACAACCAGCGAAATTGGTTCCCTCTCCAACGCCTACACCTCCTCTGCAGCTTGCACCCGATATCGCTGCTGAAAAACATGCTGAGCCTGTAATGGAAAAAGCGATGGTCGAACCCCAGGCACAAACGAAACCTGAGGCAGCGGTCGAAGCGGAAAAATCTGCGCCTATTGTTCCACCAGCAACTGTAGTTGCTCCAAGCAAGCCCGTTTTTCCGACAAAGAAGGCTAAGGGGAAGTAGACAGATATGATTTCTTTCTCCACCGTATTTGGAGTCATATTCGGTTTCGTAATTATCGCCGCCGGTATATTGCACGAAACCAAGGATTGGCAGGTTTTCCTAAGCCCATCCAGTTTGGCGATTGTTTTTGGAGGTACAGTTACAGTTACCTTCATTGGATTTCGCTTCAAGTACGTCTGGAGTACCTTCATTGCCACATTGAAAATATTTCTCAAACAAAGCATTTCTTCAAAGACTTTAATTGCGGATGTGAAAATGGCTATCGACTGGCAGAAAAAATTTCAGTCAGATGGACAGGCCACCTATGAAGCTATTGCAAAATCGAGCAAAGACGAGTTCATCAAATATATTTTCAACTTGGCAAGCACAGGTTATAAATCCGATGAAATCCGAGAATTGGGTACCACCAGCATCGAAGAACACTATTACCGGCATCTGCAGGAAAGCACCATTTTAACCACTATGGGTTCGATGACGCCTGCATTTGGATTGGTCGGCACATTGATGGGCCTTATCGTCATGCTCGGAAAATTGGAAGACCCGTCCAAATTAGGTCCAGGGCTTTCCCTTGCATTAACAGCCACATTGTACGGCTTACTTTTTGCCCGGTTTGTTTTTATGCCAGCATCTACCAAAATACGACAGACTTTGAGCATCGAGCGATTTCGGCATTACCTGATCCTGGAAGCTCTGGTTATGATCATGGATAAGAAACAAGCCATGTATATACAGGACAAACTGAATTCCTACCTCGATCGTAAAGAGCAGTATTCCATGTTCGGGAAAAAGGCTGGGTCCACCAAGGACGCGGCTAAAAAGTAATTAGGGTAGTGTTGCATGGCTCTCAACGCACATCCCAATCGCCATCGGGTAAACGAACAGCACGGATCCGAAGAAGATTGGCTCATGAGTTATGCCGATCTCGTGACTCTTCTAATGGCATTTTTTCTCACAATGCTATCAGTTTCCCATGTCGATCCGGTGCTGTTTGAACAAATGAAAAAAGGATTGCGAACTGATATTGGCAAGGATAAGGACGTCAAAACCCCTTTAGGTGAAATCAAGCACGATTTGGATTCTCTGCTTGACGCACAGCGTAAGCGAGGAGAAGTTAGTATCGATCTAACTCGTGAAGGCATAGTGCTTGAGTTCTCGAGTTCTGCGATTTATGATCCAGGAAAAGCCGATATAGGACCTTTGGCCAGGGAGAACATTGATATCGTGACAGATGCCATAAAAAATATCGAGTATTACAAATTCGCAGTGGATATTGAAGGGCATACCGACAATATCCCAATCAAGACTCTTCAATTCCCATCAAATTGGGAACTGTCGGTTTCACGCGCCACCAATATTGTCAAGTACATGATTAGCAAAGGCATTACTTCCGATCGGCTTAAAGCGGCAGGTTATGCGGACACCAAGCCCAAGTCTGCAAATACTGATTCAGTGGGAATTTCCATACCCGCCAACCAGGCAAAGAATCGTAGAATAGTGCTAAAGATTCACTGACGGCATTCCGCTTACGTTATTAAATTAAGGCTCTTCGGGCAATCGAGTGGGTGATTTTAGCCAATTTAGTCACTTGTAGGTTACCCTTAACGGTTTGAAAACACAGCGTACTGATGGAAC
>JAYSRH010000396.1:0-7673 GCA_043721115.1 Fibrobacteria bacterium
GTATCGGCAGAAGTGCCCCTGGCGGAAATGTTTGGCTATGCCACTCAGATCCGTTCTTTGACACAAGGCAAGGCCGAGTTCACGATGGAATTCTTGATCAACTCTTCACCCACGTTCTTAGGCACGGGAGAGTACTTCAAGAATTCCATCGTAAACTCGGCTTTACCTTGCGTCAAAGAGCGGATTTGCGTGGCATAGCCAAACATTTCCGCCAAGGGCACTTCTGCCGATACGATGGTAAAGTTTTGTTCCTCTGTAGATCCAGTAATGACGCCGCGCTTCTGGTTGATCTGACCCACTACGGAGCCTTGGAACTCGGTCGGGGTTGAGACTTCCAGCTTCATGATCGGCTCAAGAACTTGTGGCTTAGCACGGGAATAGGCCTCACGGAAGCCTCCACGGGCTGCCAATTGGAAAGCGATATCGCTGGAATCAACCGGATGCATGGCCCCGTCATTGATGACCGCGCGCACGTTCACAATCGGGAAGCCGATAATGGCACCAAAAGTCAAACAAGCTCGGAATCCTTTGTCACAGGAAGGGATGAATTCGCGGGGAATGGAACCACCCACGATATCGTCGACAAATTCATAATCCGGCGGTTCAGGAACTTCTTCCGTAGCCAAAATGGGTTCGATATAGCCGGCTACCTTGGCGTACTGGCCAGAGCCACCGGTTTGTTTCTTATGCGTGTAATTGAAATCGGCGCGTTGGTTGATGGTTTCGCGATAAGCTACCTGTGGGCGCCCAGTGGTCAAGTCCACACCGTATTCTCGGCGCATGCGCTCGATATACACTTCGAGATGAAGCTCACCCATACCAGAAATAATGGTCTGACCACTTTCCTCGTCCAGTTTGACGCGGAATGTAGGGTCTTCTTTGGTAAATCGATTGAGAGCTTTTGAAAGGTTGGCAAGATGGTCTCGGTTTTTGGCTTCGATCACCAAATCAATAACAGCGTTGGGTACATGCATGGAAGTCATATTGACTTCAACATTGCCATCCGTAAAGGTGGTACCCGTTGCACAATCGATGCCGAATAAAGCAACGATATCGCCGGATTCTGCACTTTGGATTTCGCCCATTTCATTGGCATGCATACGGACCAAACGGCCGACGTTATGCTTCTTCTTGGTGCTCATATTGAAAATAGGTTTGCCCTTGTCCACACGGCCTTGATAAATACGTAGGTACGTCAACTGACCGAAACGGCCTTCTTCCAGTTTGAAGGCATAACCAACGAATGGCAAGGTGGAATCGGAAATGATCTCCACCTTCTCTTCACTTTTGGTGGTGATGTCGAGGGCATAATTTTTAACATCGTACGGGCTTGGAAGAAAGTCCACAACGCCGTCCAGAAGCAGTTGTACACCCTTGTTTTTAAAAGCGGAACCCATGAACACGGGAGTCAGCTCCATGCGGATGGTTGCAGCGCGAATCACGTCTTTCAAAAGGTTGAGAGGAATTTCCTTTTCTTCCAGAACCAATTCCATCAGCTCATCGGAGAAAATGGAAAGGGCATCCAGAAGTGTGATCCGGCGTTCCTTTGCCGTTTCAGCAATATCCTCCGGAATCGGAACCTCGGTTTTGATTTCACCGTTGGCCCCTGAGAATCGATAGGCTTTCATAGTGAGCAAATCAACAAGCCCATCATGCTTGTCTTCCAAGCCGATAGGAATCTGTACAGCTACGGCATTGTGATTGAGCTTCTCACGCAATTGATCAATGACCTTGTAGGGATTGGCTCCGGATCGGTCCAGCTTATTGATGAAAGCCACGCGCGGAACGTTGTACCTGCGCATCTGGCGATCGACCGTAATGGATTGGGACTGTACGCCGGACACGCCGCATAAAACCAGAATGGCACCGTCGAGCACTCGAAGGGAGCGTTCCACTTCAATGGTAAAATCCACATGCCCAGGTGTGTCGATAATATTGATATTTGTTTCGTTTACTTCTGAATCCGCCAAGTAGTATGGGTGCTTTCCCCATAGTACACGCGTACAGGCAGACTGAATGGTGATGCCGCGTTCGCGCTCCAGATCCATCGAATCCATGGTAGCACCGACGCCATCTTTTCCTTTTACTTCATGGATTTGATGAATGATGCCGGTGTAAAAGAGTATGCGTTCCGTAAGTGTGGTTTTGCCCGAATCGATATGGGCACTGATTCCGATATTACGCAAGTTATCCAGAGGTCTCATGGCTTTTTTTCCGAAAATTGAAGGAATGGAAGAGTAGTCTTTTTTTACAAAGGAGATGGTAAAGTAATCAATCCTGCCCGTTTGTTCAAGGTGCCGAGGCCTTGGCGCACTTGTTGAGAATGATATCAAAAAGCTTGTTTCCAATGTGGTAACGCTCTTCCATGATTTGAAAAAGCTTCTCGATTTCAATGAATTCCGTCTGGGTCATCGCTTCCAAAGATTCCAGAATATTGGCCAAAAAACCGCTACCACCGGGACTTTGCATTTGAAAACGTTTGAGGCGTTCGCGGTAAATTCGGATTTTACCGTCCGTTTCCAGTCGTTTTTTAAGCAATTGGGAACTGCTGATCATTTCTTCCAAAAAATAGCAGAGTACGATTTCTTCTTCCAACACTCCGAAAATCTTGTCGATTCGGTACATGGCCACTTTACGCCGTTTCAGCCCGCGTGTTGCATCGGAAGCATGCTGCAAGGTCACTTCCAACTGACCAATGTACTCGTCCAAACTTCGAATCATTTCCTTAGGTTGAAAGAGTTTACCTCCAGCCAAATTTTGGAGCTTTTTGAACAGGTCATAGGTTTTTTGATAATTCTGGTTCCGCATCTTCCCAAAAAAGGGACGGTTTTTTATGAAGATGTTCGCGTACATAGCTCTCCTTAACCAACCGACTGTTTTTTCTTGGATTTTCTATTCATCCACAACATGATGATGTCCACGACTTCCCAGCTTTCAGTGCCGGCCGACGGTTCCACAAACTGTTCGTTGAATTCAAAATCGCCTTCCACCACGTCCATCATCATGAAAAGTGCTTCCAACCCATCCTTACCGCGATAAACCACCTGTACCACGCGGCCCTCACACAGTGTTAATCGGCCACTGCGACGGCCGCAGCTGATCTCCATGATCCCGGATTTGCTACCCAAGGCCAAATATTGAAGCAAATCGTGAAGGTGGGTTTGAGTCAAATTTCCCTGCACACCTTCCCGTGCGGGAGCACCCTTGGTGCCAGGAGCCAATTCCATGCGCCGAATATTCGGAAATTTTTCCGTTAGCCTTTCGACCATGTTGACACTCAAGTTTCGTGCGGATTTTGGAACCAGCAGTTTGCCTTTCCAAACCAGGATCAAAAGACACAGACAAGCTAACGCTCCCCCTCCGATAATGAAAAGTGAATTCATGTCCATTTAAACACCCGACTGACGCCGCAGCACACTGGTAATGCCTTTCAGTTTACGCAGCTTGACCAAGGTCGATTCCAATTGTTCCAGATCGGAAACCTGAATCCGGAAGCGATTGCGCACTTGATCCCTCAAGGTTACGATAGAAGCCCTTTGGACATTAATGCGCGATTTCGAAAAAAGATTGGTGATGTCATTGAGTAAGTCAGGCCGATCCCGTCCGGAAATTTCCACCACCACTTCAAACATTTGCCCCGCATCCGTTTTCCATTCCACCGGGATGATTCGCTCTTGATCCTTCATAAGCAATTTGCCTTCGGGACAATTGCTGCGATGGATGGATACGCCGCGGCCACGCGTCACATAGCCAATTATTTTGTCGCCTGGTACAGGATGGCAACAAGTCGCATACCGGATCAACATATTCTGCAAGCCGCTTACGAGTACGGAGTCATTGGACTTGGCCGGTCTTTTGAAAGTCAGCCGGTCCAGCATACTGGGTTTTTTGCGATTGGGATTGAGGTCTTGGACAAAGGCGGAAATCGCGCCTAGTGTGATTTCTCCATGACCGATTTTCTCCCATAGCATTTCCCAGCTCGTAACTGAAAACTTGGTCGCAAAAGGCTTGAGGTCAGCCTGCACAACCGGCGGAATACGGCCTTGCCGGAATTCACGTTCTAGCATTTCCTTGCCTAGCTGCATGCTGTGCGCCACTTCTTCCGTGCGCATCCAACGCCGGATAGCGCTTTTAGCTTTAGTGGACACGACCACGGACAGCCAGTCTTTAGAGGGTCGCTGTGAATCCGACTTCAGGATTTCGACGCGCTCACCGGTTCTCAGTTCTCGATGCAAAGGAACCACATTGCCATCGACTTTGGCGCCGATGCAATGCAGACCGATGGCGGAATGCAGGGCAAAGGCAAAGTCAAGTGCCGTAGCCCCTTTGGGCAATTGAATCAAGTCACCCTGCGGCGTGAACAGAAAGATCTCTCCAGTAACCAAATCACCCCGGAAGTATTCCATGAACTCGTGTGAATCGGTTAGATCCTGTTGCCATTCCAGGAACTGGGTGAGCCATTTGTTTTCCAGGCCGATGTTTTTAGGGGAAACGCCCTCCTTGTAGCCCCAATGCGCGGCAATGCCCTGTTCCGCGATAATGTCCATTTCTTCCGTGCGGATCTGGATTTCGATGGGTTTTCCGCCTGGACCAATTAAAGTGGTGTGCAGGCTTTGATACATATTGGATTTGGGTGTGGCGATATAATCCTTGAAGCGGGATTGCAACGGCGTCCAAATGGAGTGGACCAGTCCCAATACCGCATAACAATCGGAAATGGAATTCACGATGATGCGCAAAGCGTAAAGATCGTAGATGTCCTCGAATTGGCATTGTCGCGCTTGCATCTTGTGCCAAATGCTGAACAAATGTTTGGGACGGCCGTATACCTTGCCTTCCAATTCGGCATTCTTTAAAGCTTCCTTGACCGGGGCCAGAATTCCGCGAATATATTCCTCGCGCTCTTGCCGCTTTTCCACAACCTTTTTGACCAAGTTCTTGTAGGCATCGGAATTCAAATGTTTGAAGGCCAAATCCTCCAATTCCCATTTGATTTTGGCGAGCCCGAACCGATGCGCCAGGGGCGCGTACACTTCAACGGTTTCCGCCGCGATGGCCTTTTTCCGATCCTCCTGCATATAGGAGAGAGTGCGCATATTGTGGAGCCGATCGGCAAACTTGATCATGATGACGCGAATATCCTTGGCCATGGAGATGAGCATTTTTCGGAACGTTTCCGCTTGCTGATCGGCCCGGGACTTGGACTTGATGGCGGAAATTTTGGTAACCGCTTCCACTAAAAAGGCAACTTCTTCGCCAAAGACTTCTTTAACTTCCTGGGTGGAATGGCTGGTGTCTTCCACCACGTCATGCAAAAGACCAGCGGCGATGGTGACGCTGTCCATGTTCAAATCCGCCAGCAGCTTGGCCACTTCAAAAGGATGCTCCGCATAGGGCATTCCAGATCGGCGGAACTGATTTTTATGCGCCAACATGGTAAAGTCGATGGCTCTTTGGATCAATTCCTTATTGAAATTCGGATTTCGTTCGCCAATGTAGGCGAGCAAATTTTCTTTGGCCCGGTCAAGGCTGCGCTCGATTTCCGGCGCCTTGATTTCTACGTCCTCATAATCCTGGGCATCCGCACCTGTACCGGGCACATCAACTTGCTTGGAATCCATCAGGGAATCGTGCAACTTGACTTCGCGTAGCTTAGGCGCTCGGCTTGCCGGCCCTACCTTTTTATCTCCGGCTTTTTCCTCGTTTTCCATAACTTGTGCCCACCACGGCAGGAGCCGAGGCTCATGATGCCTTTAACATAGCACCATCAGTGCACAAGATCCACGATTTTATGGGAAAAAGGGCCATTTCAACCGGGATGGTAGAAATGGCCAGGCGTCATCCCAGGCAGATATCCTCGATATCCGTGCCCCAACCTTCCAGCTGTTTAATCCGACTGGGGTGCTGTAGCTTGGCCAACGCTTTGGACTCGATTTGACGCACGCGTTCCCGTGAAATCCGATATTTGTCGCCAATTTCTTTTAGCGTTTTCACCAAACCGTCATCAAGGCCAAATCGCATACGCACAATGGCCTGTTCTTTAGCGTCCAAGGAAGAAAGAACCCCGTCGATTTGCTTTCTCAGCATGCGCATATTGACGCTTTGAGAGGGCTTTTCGGCGGACTTGTCTTCAATGAACTCGGAAAAGGTATTGTTCTGATCGCCCGAAACATAATCGTCGAGGGAGATGGGGTCCTGGGACACATCCATGGCCAGCTGAACCTTTTTAATGGAACAGCCGACCTTGGTAGCCACTTCCTCAGGATTGGGATCTTTTCCCGTGGTTTGCTGCAGCTCCCGACAAACCCGCATGACTTTACGGACGATATCCAGCATATTGGCTGGCACGCGCACGGTCTTGGCCTTATCGGCAATGGCACGGGTGATGGATTGTTTGATCCACCAGGTGGCATAGGTTGAAAACTTATAACCCTTGGTATAATCGAAATTTTCCACCGCGCGGATAAGTCCGCTGTTGCCTTCTTGAATGAGGTCGATGAGCTCCAAGCCTTTGGAGGTGTAGCGCTTGGCTATTGAAACTACAAGGCGCACATTGGCTTCAACGATTTCTTCCTTGGCACGGTCCCGGACCACTTCCCATTGCTTGATGCGGCGCAGGCGCTCCAGTTCCTGTTCGGAAGTCCCTTGCTCTTCCTTGTATTTGCCAACTAAGCGATCGATTTGTTTGTGATTGAGTTTAAACGCCACGCAATCATTGACCAAGCGCATTTCCAGGTTTTCGATTTCAGAAGCCAAAGCCTGCTGATCCTCGCCCGTACCCTTTGCCAACTGGTATTGCTCGCCTAAATCTTCGAGCTTGGTATAATTTTTACGCAGCCGCATAATGGCTGCCGTGGCTTTCTCTTTTTCCGAATCGTACACCTTAGGATCGGTCCAGGCATCATTATCGATTTGCAGGATTTCCTCGATACGGAGGTCTTCTTCAAGCACCTGGCGTCCCAGATCCAGTACCACCGCTACCATGCTTTTAGAACGGAAAATAATGGCGCCGATGCGTTTCTGCACTTCTTCGATGCGCTTGGCAATGTCGATTTCTTCCTGCCTGGAAAGCAGTGGCACCTTGCCGACGGAGTTGAGATACACCCAGGTTGGGTCGTTGTAGCGCGTAATCTTTTTTAGGGCATCAGGCTTGGTGGGTTTTCGTGCCTTGACGGCAAATTCGGAAACTTGCACACTTGAATCGACAAAGAATTGTCGGAGCACCACATATTCATCGTCCGATTTGGACAGGGCCCGAATCTGGTTCTCAGCGATGAAGCCTTGCAGCTTGGCCTGCTTTTGCAGTCTTCTTAGAATTTGGCCATCGAGTTCATTCATGGGGACCCGCCTTTGGTTTTCGATTGGAGAACTTTCAAACGTTTTACGATGTCAGCGTATTTGATCAAATCCTCTTCCATGGCCTTTTGCTTTTGCAAGGAACGGATTTCCAAAGCAAAAAGGATTCCAGAAAAATGCTTCTTTAATTGTTCCTGATCCATGCCTTCAATGAAGCGCATGCCGGAGATGGTGTCTTGGTCTTGCTGAGACAATCGGTCGAGAAAAACCTTAATGTCCAGTCCACCCCGTTCTTCGTAAAAAGCCAACAGCAAATCGGTGAGATTTCTCACTGTGTCGACAAGCAGCCATTCCAAGCGCAGCTTGTCCAAAGCCCA
>JAYSRH010000397.1:0-22722 GCA_043721115.1 Fibrobacteria bacterium
TTCAGGCCAACAAGGGGCTTTTCAAGAGGGTCCCCTTTGGTGAGGGGAAGTTCATAGGATTCAGGCTTTATTGGATCAAGGATGAATCCCAAGTCATAACAAAAATGCGCTCTGGCCGCGTGTCGCGGGCCCATGAGTTTGCGAGCCAAGGACAAGCTTTCATTGTCCCTGGCATAGACTGTCTCGGAGCGTCTCAGTATGAATGCAGCGACCCAGTCTGCGAAGTAGCTTTTGAACGGTCCGATAGTTTGCGGCATGATTACCAATCGCCTTCCCATGGCGATGGCCCACAATATCGGTAATACAATGTAAAGAAACCTTGCGTGTCCATAGATGTCGCTGAAACTGTCGCCGCCTGCTATGGACAAAACCAGGTCTGTTTCATAAAAATTCTTTAAAGCGGCATTTCTGCTGATGATTTTGGAGGCAATGGCCTTTGAGGGAATGATTCTGCAGAGGCAGGATAACAAAAGCAGAAGAGCGATATTGTTATAGAGATAAAACTTTTTGGAGAAGCGCATGGCAATCAGGCTGACATTCACCACGCCGCCATTCATGCGGCATGCAAATGAATTGGAGCTTTGGGAATATTCCAGCAAGGAAATTTCAGCGTCCGGCCAAGCTTGCTTTACGCAAGCGATGGCGCCCATGGTGAGAGCGCCTACGCCCATATTTCCCGTATCGAAACCTGCACCCAGCAAGGCTACTTTTTTCATGGGATTCTCGATTTATTGTCAATAAATCCATATTCGCCCAAATCTCGTCTGCTTTTGGAGGACTTATATTCTTCTGGCGCCACGTTTGAGCCATTTAGGTCATTGCCCAATTGCCGCCATTCCCGCCAGGACTTCCCCACCAGATTCCAATAGGCGATGGTAGGGCCGGTGGTGGTGCAATTGTTGTGATCTATCTGAGTGGTTAAAATAGCGTCCACATAGATGTAATAACAGTATTTGGCGCCGAAAATAATATTGTTTTTGACGCTCACGTTTTTGCCCGCATCCCCTTGGCCCACGATAATGCCAATATTACCTTGTGCAGTATCCATGACCAGGGTGTTATTCGCCACGACCACGCTGTCAAAATAGCGCACCCAAATCAGGGAGGCAAAGCGCGAGGTCTTGGAGTAAGTCAATAAATTTCCCGAGATGACCGCCCGTTTCCCCGGGTCGGTTAAGTAGATCAGCGAGGTCATGCTGGCGGTTCCGGAATCCCCGCGGGAGAAGTCGCCGTAAAACCTGTTGTCCCGTATCGTCAAATCGCTGAGGAATTGCGAATGATCGTCCTGCACGGAGTTCCAGGTATGGATGCCGTCTCCGTGCGTCTCGCCGACAATCTGGGATGAAAGGTCGTGAATGGCATTATTGGTTATTGAGATCCGGCCCATCCTGGTATTGGGCGCTTCCACGGCAACGACTATCGCTTGGCCAGCCGCGCTGATATCGTTACTGTCGATCCTGATGGCCTCCTCCATGGCCCCGGAAAAGGAATGGAGATAAAGTCCAATCCAAGCCTGAGGAGCAATTGTACAATGAACTACTGCGTAATTCGCACAGGCATTGATATCGATGGCCTTTCCCCCATTTGAAATTCCCGCTTTTCCAAAATCAATGAATTTGAGATCTTTGATTTGGAAGAAAGACTTTTTGTTGGCATATAGAAGTTGGGTACGGGAATGTTGACCCGAAAAGGTGGGTTGAACCCATTTGGACCCATTGTACCAACCGTGGTCGGTCGTATAGATATCCGGATTATTTTCGGCTCCTCCGAATTTAATTGTGAAAGGCAACGCTGTAGCAGGCCACACGCATCCACCTTTGAATACGAACCGATCGCCGGCATGGTGTCGGTACGATCCTTTAAAACCCACCATGCCCGGGCAGAGCTGCCAGGCTGATTCTTTCGAGGTGCCTATTTGCCCGTCCCTCCCCTTTTCAAAATCGATATAATAGGTATCCGCCACCGTTGGGGTGCACCCACTTAATAACAGCCACAGGATCATTAGAATCTTAGCCATACTAATGCGCCGTTTGCATGGGCTGATCAATGAACTGGCGATGCCATAGTTCAAAGGAAATAAGCAAGTAAATATGAAAGAGATAGTCTTCCTGGTTGGATTCATGAAGCGCGACAAGCTGCTTGATATAATTTATCTCGAAATATTTTCGAACCGCTGAATTTTCGGCGAACAGGCATTCATTGATAAAAGGCCGAATGGCGCCCCGCATCCATTTGTCTATCGGATTGGCGAATCCCTTTTTCTTCCTATAGACAACGCTTTTAGGCAGCCACTTTTCAGCCGCTTTCTTATGCAGGTATTTTCCCTGGAGCCCCCTTATTTTAAGGTTGGAAGGAATGGTCTCCACAAATTCGACGAGGCGGTAATCCAGGAACGGCACTCGCGCCTCAATGGAATTAGCCATGGAGGTTTTGTCGTTTACCATCAACAAATCGTCCGGTAAATCGGTGCGCGTATCGATGTATAGCATCCGTGAAACGGGATCGAGATGGGCCACTTCTTCATACAGATGACGTAGGGATTCACCCGTTTCATGACCGGCATATCCCAACATTTCCTTGGTTTCGGCTTTGAAGAGTTGGTTCTTCATGTCCGAATTGAAAAACGTATAGATCTTGGCAAACCGGGACAGCATGTCCGGCTCATCGAGCGAGGCCACGCCTCTTTTCAGCCTTTCATTGCGCGGAAGAAAATTGACCGCGCCGCGGATGGTTTTGGTCAGAACGGTCGGCAGGCGTGAATATAGGACGGACAGCTTGACGCCCAGATGCCGGTGATACCCCGCCCAGGGCTCATCAGCGCCTTGACCGGTAAGCACGACTTTGACATCCTTTTGAGCAAGCTGGCTGACAAAGTGGAAGGCCGCCGCGGTTTCATTGCCCACCGGTTCCTCGATAGTCGATATGTACTTTTCAAAGTAGGCCAGATAGTCCTGTGGCGTCACCATCATTTCATGATGCACGGCTCCGAAATGCTGGGCCATTGCCAAGGCTTCTTCGTTCTCGTTGGTTTTTTCCCCTTCGGAAAAGCCTATGGTGAAGGTGTGCAGTGGGCCATTGATATGTTGGCGCATTAGCGAAAGAATGGCTCCCGAGTCCACTCCGGAACTTAGGAAAAGGCCTACTGGCACGTCGCTTCTAGTTTGCAAACGTACCGCATCTTCAAACAGCTCCTGGTAATGTTCCATCAGTTCACGCTCATTTTTGTCTACGCTGAGGGTAGGAACCTGATGCCAAAACCGCTTGATGACCAAGCCGGAATCGCTGGCCAGGAGAAAGTGCCCGGGCCTAAGCTTTTTGATGCCGCGAAACAGGGTGTCGGGCGCAGGTACATACCGATAACTGAAAAGGTCGCCTAATGCTTTTATATTGACTTCACGCGGACACTGTCGATCTTGCAGCAAGGCCTTAATTTCCGATCCAAAGAGCAGCCGGCCGTTTACCACGGTATAATACAAGGGCTTGACCCCCAAATGATCTCGGGCAAGGAATAGCCGCCGAAGGAACCTGTCCCAGAGTGCGAAGGCGAAGATGCCATTGAAGCGTTTGACGCAATCCACACCCCATTGTTCATAGCCATGCAGAATGACTTCGGTATCGGATTTCGTTTTGAACCGATGGCCGCATTTAATCAGCTCATCGCGCAGTTCTATATAATTATAGATCTCGCCGTTGAAAACAAGTTGCAAGGTATCCTCCTCATTGGACATGGGTTGCGTGCCCCCTTCAACGTCAATGATGCTTAGCCTGCGGTGTCCCAGCCCTATCGCACCTTCCAGAAACCTACCGGATCCGTCCGGTCCACGGTGATGTAGCGCTTGGTTCATCGCATCCAATGTTTGCCCATCGACCGGTTCTCCGGACAGATTATATATTCCGCAGATTCCACACATATTCAATTCCCTTTCAAAGCTTTACGATAAATGCTGGTTTGAGGAGGCTGAAGATCCGGCGCGAAAGTAGGCTCTGGTAAGTACGCTCTTCAAATGGAGTCACCAATTTCACATGCCGCTTCCACCAGGAACGCATATACCCGTAAATCATGGCTGTCCCGGCCAGCACGGCCGGCTTCCCCCGGAAAATACGGTTGAGGGCCTTGACCATAAAGAAAAAAGGGCCGCCACCCGTTCGATAAAATATTTCTCCATGCATGATACATGTGTGCAGTTGCCCCATTCCCGTGCCTTCCTTGCGGAGATGGTAAAACTGGATATCGGGGAAATGCGCGGTATCCCAACCTTTCGCCTGGGCGCGAATCTCATCAATCGTATCCCAACCGCGTTGAGCGATAAATCCCCCTATCTGTTCAAAGCATTCCCGTCGCACCACCTTGCTTGCGCCAGCCGCATGATACCCAGGCATGTGCACCGGCTCCCAGATGGGGCCGGAGGCTTCCAGGTAGATGCCCGATGCTATTCCCAACTTTTTTTGGCGCGAAAATCTCGAAAGGAGCGTTTCAAAATAAACTTCGTCAAACCGCAAGTCGCCGTCGAGTTTGACGATGAAATCGAAATCCATTCCATTCAACGCCTGGAAACCATAATCGAAAGCATGAATTTCAGCGGAACCGGTTTTTCGAACCGCCTCGCCTGGATGCAACAGGTAGCGAACCCATGGATATTGCCTTTCGCAAGCCTTTATGATTTCAGCCGTACTGTCGGTGGATGCGTCGTCAACCACCATCCACATTATTGGCAAGGCCTTTTGGGATACCATGGAAGCAATCGTATGCGGGAGAAATCGGGCTTCATTTTTTACCGGAGAGATCACGGCATATTTCCATGAATTAACCATTGGTGCTCCTTTTTTTACCAAGGACCAAGGAATCAACCAGAGCAAGATACTCCACCTTTTTGCGATCCCAGTTAAATGCTTTGATGAACTCGAGGGCCGCGGCGGACAATGCATCCCTGCGCGCTTTGTCCTTGGATAGGAGGAGAATCTTATCGGCTAACTCACGTTCATTTCCCGATTCAAAAAACAGAGTGATGGAATCATTGAAATAGTATCGGTCGATCTTTGTGCTGGATATAAGTGTAGGCACGCCCAAGGCCATGAATTCGAAAATCTTTGTGCTAAACGCTTCGTTTCCGAAATCATCGGCCCTTTTAGGAATGACGCCAAGATCGGCTTGCGCCATTTTACCTGCGACCTCCTCCAAGGGAAGGATGCCATGGAAAATCACCTGTTTTTCGAGGCCGAGGGAAACCACTAGATTTTTTAGTGATTGCTCTTCCCCACCCCTCCCATAAATGTCGAATACAAAAGGACCCAGATCCTGCTTGATAAGCGCGAGGGCGCGGATAGCGATATCGATTCCTTGATGATGGCTCATCGACCCGGGATAGATCATCGAAAAGAGGGTGCCGGAATGACGTGCCTGGCCGCTTTTAAAAATGGCCGGATCCGGATAATTCAGCATCACCGAGCACTTATCCCTTTTCACGGATCGGGCGATTAGCTTTTCGCCCCAGATATGGTTGGAAATAATGACATGGTCCGAAAATCCGCAGCATACTTTTTCGACAAGTTTGAGCATGCGAGCCAGGAATGTGATTTTACCGCCATGGAATTTCACGGCGTAGAATTCGGGAACTATATCATGAATGTCAAGAATAACCTTGGCTCCGGCCAGCTTAACCAAGAGTGCGGCAAAGACTTCGAAATCGGGTACGGAATGGACATGCACCAGCTGGTATGGTTTTCGCATGTGACGCCAGGTCAGGAATAGGAAGGAGTTGCATAGGAAAAGCAGAATTTTGACCAGGTAATCAAGATTTCCCTTTTCATTTATTTTCCGGGTCTGGACCCTGAAAACATTAACCCCGGAAATCACGACAGACCTAGGTTGGCCTGGCTGGCCGCACGCCACCACATCAACCGTATCCCCTCTTTTTACCAAGGCTTCGGCGTATCGCCGGACTCGGTTGTCGCCCTCATAATAGGTATAGGCCAATACGCAAACTCTCATAAGGAATCGTCTTTCCGTTTTATGTATCCAGGGTATCTTCGGAATTTGTTTGGCCCTGCACGGTTTTTTCCGCTGAATGGCGCCAACGCTTTTTTATCAAGGCGAGCAGGTTGAATTGTTTCAGGGTTTTTTCCGCCACCATTCGAAGCCCAGTCAGTAATTTTCTAAAAATATTTGTCAGGAGCATTACGGGAGTTTTGTTGAAAATGTAGAGGTCCGACTCTTTCCAATTTCGATCTCCGAATCGCTGTTTATATTCCGCGTCTCCAAATCCGAAATCGATGCTGCGTAATGTATTGGTTACGTAAAGATCCTCGATCATTTTTATGAACAGAATCCGGCCTGGGCTGAAATGGTTCAAGTCCGAATTGAATCCGGTATAGTCAAGGTAGTAGACCTCTTGATACAAAGTACCCAGCCAGAAAGCGCGTGGTTTTTCATTGGCAAACAATACATAGCCCCGCATCCACCCATTCCGCGCCCCCAGGTCAAGGCGACTACGCATTTCCTTGGTGTCGCAAAAACCTTCTCCCAACCCCCGCAAATAGGTCGCCTGTGAAATTTCCTCCGCGGCTTTGCAGAATCTCGACACATCTTCAGGTTTTTGAAACATCTTTATCTCGATATCCCCGCCGGAAAATTGCGCGAGTTTCCGTTCCTTATTCCGGAATTGGGAACGATGCTTTTTGCTGATCCTATTTTTGAATAGATCCGCGGAATCTTCCAATTCCGCCCACCAATGGAGATTGTCCTTCAAAAGGGTGGCCCTGAACAGGAACGGGACATTCCCAAGCGCGGCCTGATAAACTGGGTGGTCCTGTTGCATGGCCCCAAAGTGGGTCGCGTCTATTTGTCCTTGCTTCATCCATTTCTGCAGGTGTTGAATGAATACCACCGAACCTATGGGATCCCATATTCCCATAAGACCACCATATATAATGGTGTATTGTAAAAGGGCGGAATGGAAAACCTTGAGATAGCCGAAGGTTGTGGGTAAAAGAACTTTTTCAAGACGTCCCACCGCAAGGGCAACGGGAACATCCTTGATAAAAAGCACCATCGCCACAGGATTTACCACCGCGGGCCTGCTGTCCACAACCGTTGCAAAGAAATCGAAATTCGCATTGGGATGGTTTTCCCACTGGCCCCATAGGTCGCGGATCGATTCCAACGGTTTTGGCCCTACCAAGGTTTCCACACGGTAATCCTCAAAAACCGGTTGTAATGGCATAGGCATCCTCCCTCAAATCATCCGCACCTAATCGCAATCCCGCGGCGATTAGCGCCCAGAGGAGGTAATTGAGTTGCGGAGCGAATATCGCCACATTGGTCATTATGAAAAGCATTGCTGCCATGGCAACCGTAATGCCAATCTGGATCGCTTTATCCTCCTTTGCGGCCCTTAGGCTTCCGCGGAAAAGTTTAAGGAAAAAGAATCCATATAACCCCACAAAAGCAGCCAGTCCCACAAGTCCAGTTTCAAATAAGGTCGCGGCATAGTGGTTATCCCAGCTCCACAATGTGGTGGTGTCACTGGTATAGGAAAGCTCGGTTTCAAAGGTCATCACCTCGGTTGAACCCTGGCCGAATCCGAACAGGATCCTGGTGCCCGATTGGGAGATTTTTTTCCAGGCAATCCCCCACAGTTCCCATCGATACTGGTAGGTCTGCCCTTTGAACGAATCAACATCCGCAGTATCATGCACGCTGGAAGTTAAGGTCTCCAATACACCAGGTCTCATGGCCAAGACGATTGACAAGAGGACAACAATGATCAGGGCTTGACGACGTACCCGCCAACCGGCTAGGACAAACATGGCCATGCCGGCCAAAACCGCAGCAAGCCAGGGACCGCGCGAAAAGGAAAAGTAGCAGGACAGAAGCAAAATGCAGACTCCGATCCACCATGCCCATCGCCGGGCCATTTCAGCCTGGGCAAAAGCCAGTGCCAAGGGCAGGCCCATGGCCATCGCCGTTCCAAATAAGATTCGATGGGGAAAGGTCGAAAGGATATCGTTCACATACTCAGGTTTTCGGACATATCCGGGCATATAGGCATCCACCGGATTGAAATGCGCAAAGCGCTCTATGAGCGCCATTACGCCTACTGCCACAAGCGCTGCAGTACAGGCCAATACTATCCGCTTCGCATCCTCCTTGGTTTGAATGCTTGCACAGATTATAAAGTAAAACAGCACAATCTCAACGGTGAACGAGAGGTAAGACTTAATGCTCATGAGGAGGTCGATGGTGAAGATCATCGGAAGCAAATTGATGCTGGCGTAAAGAGCCAAGATCCATTTTAGCGGAGCGGCGTGATTCCCCTTGAGCAGTGCTTGATTTTTCATGGCTACAATTAGCAGGAGAATCAGGATCAGACGGTGCAAACTGAAATTGGGCATCGTGCCGCCGCTTAAGATCACGGGGTTGGCGCTTAGCGCAGTTAACAAAAAAACGGCCCAGCTAACTCCTTGCTGATAATTGGTCAGTAGCCGCCAAGTTAACGGTGCGATAAAGATGAAAATGATCAGGATGTTCATGGATTTCGGTTTCTATGCCTTGTTTACCGAGAGTGAGGTGGTCCCGATTGCGATTTCCCCGGAACCTTGCGATTCATCCCCATGGGACGACCTTAAATCCCGGATTAAATGCGGGACGCTTAGGGCAAGTACGCCCGCAGTGAGAATTCCCACCAGGACAACCACAAGCACGGTGCTATCCAGCGCCATGCGCGCCAGGATTCCTCCGGCCATTACAATTCCTGCACCACCCATTCCAGAAGCCACACTACGACAATATTTTCCAACGTCCAGATTCGTCAGAGCGACCATTTGTCGGACTTGGAATACCCATGCGAGGATCATGGCAAATGCACCGGCAGATGCCGCTCCTTTCAAACCGAAAAGCAGTATGCATGGATATATGATGAGAATGACCACGCCGGCGCGGATTCCGGTGAAAATCCGGTTCAAGCCGGGTTTGCCTATCCCGAGATAAATGGCGGGAATTGGAGAGGCCATGGTCCGCAAAACTTCCCCGAAAAAAAGGATGGCAAACACCGTTCCTACCGCGTCATAATTGGGACCGTAGCTAATCCGCAAAATCTCCGCACCGAAAAGCACCACCCAGGCGCAAAGCAGGAATCCCGTAAGTGACATGGCGCGGGTTGCTTTCAGCAATGCGCCATTAATGCGTTCATACTGATTACGAATCTGCGCGAATGCGGGCATCAAGATGGGATTAATAAATACCGAAATCAAGACAGTTGGAGCGCTGGCGAGTGATTCAGCCATTCCATATTGGCCAAGATCGTGTTTGTTTGCGGTTATTCCAAGGACAAAAATGTCGGCTTGTAAAAACAGGAAGCTTAAAAACGGGGCCCCGGCCATACCATTGGCGAAGCGGAACAATTCCTTGGTCTGGCTTTTTTCAAAGGAGAAACTCGGTTTGAATGGGCAAAGGATAAAGGAAAGGACTAGCCTGATGACCGATTCCCCGATATATCCGTAAACCAAGGCGCGTATGTCTCCCAAGAGCCACAAAAAAACCAGAGTGACGCATACTCCGCCCAATGCCGACCCATGCATGATGGCAACCCAGCGTATATAGTGCATTTTCTTCAAGGCCACATGCGTCTTGGTGCTGATGGAGGCATTCAGAAGGATTACCGTGAACGATAACAACAAGAGGTGGCGGGCTTGCTCGATATGGTAAAAGGAGGCGAGGGGCCTTGCCAACAAGAAACCGATTGCGCAGAGCAATATGCCCCGCCCCATCGCAAACCACCATGCGGCATTTAGGAAAGTGTGAAGTTCAGCATCGGGGTGCTGTACCACAGCCTCTCTTACGCCGACTTCGGTGAAGGATTCCATAGCCGCATTGATGGTAAGGATGATGGCCATCACTCCCAGGGCGTCAGGTAGAAGGATCCGAGTGAGGATCATATTACGTACAAAGCGGACCCCATGTTCCATGGAGCTGCTGAACCCTAATAAGGCGCCACCTCTCAGCACGCGGGACTTTAGGGTTTGGCCTGATAGGGCCATTTTCAGGGCCTTCAGCGTATCGTCAACTGGATTTCGCATGAATTCCTAAAGCCCACCCGAGAAGATGCCACCATCGTTGCATGGTTCGATAAATCGGACGACCACGTCCCGTGGCTATCGCTGGCGCAAGGAACAGCAGCAAACCCGCAAGGCGAATCATCCCCATTCCACCCATGCTGAGGCGGTAAAGCAGGGCGTATCCATGGCCTCGGAATTTCCTCAATAACTTGAAATTGGATTCGCGAAGCAGGACAGCTCCAAACAGCATACTTTTGCGATTCTTGGAACTGCCACCGCCAAAATGAGTGATTTCAGCTTCATTGATCAAAAAAATGGTTTTTCCGGTCATCCGGATTTTATGACATAGATCGATATCCTCGGCATACATGAAATATTCCGAGCTGAACATGCCGATTTCAATAAAGGTCTTCCTTTGGAGCATGATACAGGCGCCGGAAATGGCTTCTACGGATTGCGGCGCTTTAATTTTCGAGAAAATAGTCCGCATGCCAAAAAGATTTGCCAGTGGAAAGCACTTTCTTAGCCATTCCATATCAAGCGCTTGATTGAGCAAAGTGGGAAAGGGCAATACACAACTGGTTTGCAGGCTTCCATCGCCATTAAATAGTAGCGCCCCCAGGGCGCCCGCTGTCGGATTACGCTCCAACGAATCATAAAGAGTTTGCAAAGCCTCGCCCCTTATTTCCGTATCGGGATTGAGAAAACACAGTTTGTCACCCGTTGCATGCAGAAAAGCCTCGTTGTTGGCTTTGGCAAATCCCGCATTGGTTTTCCCTTGCACAAACCGGACGCTGGGAAACTGCTTTTCCAGCATCAGGTCGCAGCCGTCAAAGGAAGCGTTGTCGATCACTATGATTTCAAAGGAAACACGGATTTTTGAGGCGTAAATGCTGGTAAGACAGTCCGCGCAATAATCGGATGATTTCCAATTCACGATTATTATGGATAGGTCCATGCCACACTCATCGACTTTAGGTTAAGCAGCTTCTTTGAACCGCGTGCCATCCGCTGAATCCCGCCAAGCCAATCATAACCGCCCTTGAGTTTGGCCATGAATAGGGCACGGTCGTCCTCCGAATTCACCGGAAGCCTGCGGAGTGAAAGAGGTTCGTCTTGCAGGGAAACGGTACCTATTTTGGTAGTGACGGCGACGGTATATCCATAATCCAGAAGGGACTCCTGCAATGCCGAAAGGACTGCTGGATGTGCCTGGGGATAAGCAAATGGACATGAAAAACTGGTCACCTTACCGCCAAGGCGATTTTCGATTTCTTCCGTCGAGCAACGGATCTCCTCCCTGATTTCCATCCGGGAAAGCTTTTCCACAGGACGGTGCGTGGCCGTATGCGACCCGAAACTAATGCCGGCCTGGCTTAACCGCTCCACGTCGCTCCATTGGAGATGCTTTACTCCCGTTAGCAGTTCCCTTCCGGTTCCGATATAGGCAGTGGGCAGGAAAACGGTGGCTGGAAAACCATGGCTGCTTAGGACGGGGAAGGCGTTGGGGATGAAATCGGCGAAACCGTCATCAAAGGTGATAATCACCCGAAGCGAACGCCCCGGGGGCAACGGCGAATTCCAATTGTTTAGAGGCACTACCTCCGCACCGGATTCCGCGATCCATGCCATCTGTTCGCAAAACCGAGATGGCGAGGTGACGGTTTTAAAATAGGGGTGCCGCACCGTTTCAGTTCGATCGCTTATGCTGTGATACATAAGGATTGCCACGGATTGCCTCCCATCTTTCGAATGCATGGCCGCACTGGCCTGCGAAAGCAGTCTATCTATCCGCATAGATTGCAAACCGGATCCATCACCAGGCGTTCCATTAAGGATCAAGTCAACGCAACTTGGGATGCATCCTCTTGAGGAGTAAGCTGCTGGGAAGCATTCTCATTCTTTATTGCATCTACCTCCATTTTGCCATGGATACCGTAAAATCCGGCAATCGCTTCGGCTATGCGAACCTGTTCCGGATAGGTTAAGGAAGGATACATGGGCAAGGAAAGCAAGGTCTTCGCCGCAGCTTCCGCGACTGGAAAATCATTTTCCTTGTAGTTCAGATGTCGATAAGCTTCCTGCAAATGCAGGGGCAAGGGATAATGCCGGCCCGTCCCGATTCCTTGGTCCGTCAAATACTGTTGCAACTCATCTCGCCGACTTGTTTTGATGACGTATAAATGGTAATTGCCTAGGAAACAATCAGGTTCGCTAGGGGTAGTCAGCCCTGTTATTTTTTTCAGAAGCGTGTCGTAGTTCTTGGCGCATTCCCGTCTTCTATTGTTCGATTCTTGGAGAAAGGGAAGCTTTTCGCTTAAAAATCCCGCTTGCAGTGCATCCAGGCGTCCGTTGTAACCTTCCAAAGGATGGTAGTATTTTTTTTCTGACCCATGCTCACGAAGCATACGAATGCGATGGGCAATGGCCGCACTGTCCGTGGTAACCGCTCCTCCTTCACCAAGGCCGCCCAGGTTTTTGCCTGGATAGAAACTGAACGCCGCTGCGGTGGACATGGAACCAGCGCTGCACCATTTATTCATCTTGTTCGAAAAATAGGCTGAACCGTGGGCCTGACAGGCGTCTTCCATGATCAGTAGATTGAACTTATCAGCCAAGGCTTGGATATGATCCATGTCCGCCGGCTGACCATAAAGATGAACTGGAACAATCGCCGATACGGTTCTTCCGCTGTTACGGTGAATGGTCCGGCCGATACCGGGTACCTCAATATAGCACTCCCGGGTTAGGAATTTGGCCAAGGCTTTGGGGTCCATGTTCGAAGATCTCTCCTCGATATCGACAAAATATGGAATCGCACCGGCCTGTGAAATTGCCTCGGTGGTTGCAATAAAGGTGTTCGGCACAGTAATGACGATTGAATCCGTCGGAATGGAAGTCATGAGGGCAAAACGCAGCGCGTCCGTTCCGCTGCTCACTCCGATGCAATATGCCGTCCCACAAAAAGCTGCGAATTCCTTTTCAAACCGCTCAACGGCTGGACCTCCGACGAAGCTGCCGCTGGATATGGCATTGGATAAAACCGACATCAACTGCTCCTTTATTTTTTCATGGGGAGCGACAAGATCGAGGAAAGGAATGCTGTTATATATTTTCATAATGCCTCTTTATGGCGCGGGCCGGATTGCCTACGACCGTTGTTGCTTTTTCCACATCCGCCAAGACCAGGCTTCCGGCGCCGACCACGGCATCCTCGCCGATGGTGATCCCGCACATAATTGTCGCCCCGGAACCTATGGAGGCGCCTCTTTTCACAACTGTAGGGACTACCACCCAGTCAGCCGTCGTTTGCGAAATATGTTCGGCATTGGTTGCACGCGGATTTTTATCGTTGATGAAGGTGACCCCATGGCCTACAAATACATCGTCTTCTATCAGGACGCCCTCACAAATAAACGAGTGGCTGGATATTTTGCAGTTCCTACCTATTTCGGCATTGCATTGGATTTCAACAAATGCCCCGATTTTGCTGCCTTCGCCGATTTTGCAGCCGTATAAGTTTATGAATTCAGCGAGGTAGACATTAGGGCCGATTACGACATCGTCGGCAATATTTTGGAATTTCATAGTACTACCAGCCCCCCATGGTTACGAATGGATTTTTCGCAGGCATGCAGCAACTGCACCACCTCAAGGCCGGTTTGACCGTCGGACAAATTTCTTTTGTTTTCGATAATGCATTCAATGAAATGCGAAACTTCGATGAAAAGAGGTTCCCGTTGATCCAGATTCGGAGAACACATATCGCCCGAACGATAACTCACCAATAGATTATGAATGTCTTCAGTCGTTTTATGATTGACCCCCCGGTCGTACACCTTTATTTTCTCGTCTGGGGATATATCGTTCCAAACCAGCATGCGCTTGTCCCCCCCGATCATGGTGCTCCTAATCTTTACCGGTGAGAGCCAATTGACATTGAAATGAGCCATCAGATTGTTGGTGAAATAGACGAGGATGTGGGCGACATCCTCCATTCCATTGATATGGGACTTGCTGAATACACGAACCGCGTCCGGTCGATCCGAAAGCAGGTGGAGCATGATGGCGAAATCGTGGGGCGCCAAGTCCCATATCACATTTACATCCCGCTGAAACAACCCAAGGTTTATCCGGGTCGAATCGTAATAGTAGATCTCACCCATATCGCCGTTGGTGATGTATTCCTTAATCTTGGAAACCGCGCCCGAGAACAGAAATGTATGATCAACCATGATTTTGAGATTATTCCGCTCGGCAATATTGATCAATTCCAGGGATTGCGCCGGGGTTTGCGTGAAAGGCTTTTCCACAAAAACGTGCTTGCCGTTCTCCAGGGCTTTTTTGGCCAAATCGTAATGCGTTGACACGGGAGTGACTATTGCAATGACATCGATATCCGGATCAGTCAGCAGCTCGTTGAAATCCCGCGTTATTTTTATTTGTGGGAATGTTCTCGAAAGCTTTTCCTCCACATTGGGATTGGAATCGCAGATACATGTGACTTTGCTTTGCGGCACTAGATTGAAGTTGCGTACAATATTCGGTCCCCAGTAGCCATACCCAATTACGCCAACACTAATCATTTTTTTACTCACGTCTTCAATTGCATTCCGGTTTTTCAATAGGCACCCTTTGTAGTTACAACAACGGCAGGAGTTTTGAACAGGAGTTTCATGTCCAACCAGAAGGACCAGGTGCGTATGTATTCCAAATCCATGCGAACCATTCCGTCAAAAGTCGTTTTACTTCTTCCATTGACCTGCCATAGACCCGTAATGCCGGGCTTTACCGACACTACCCTGGAACGATGCCACGCCTGGTACACCTCCACTTCATATGCCAAGGGAGGACGTGGTCCAACCAAGGACATATTTCCCAATAGCACGTTGAAAAGTTGCGGAAGTTCATCGATACTGGTAGCTCGAATGAAACGGCCTATAGCGGTCACCCTCGGATCATGCTTTATTTTATAGGATGGACTTTCGCAATTCACGCCGGCCGGAGTCTCTCCTGAAATCAGTTTCTTGACGAAATCCTGATGGATTCCCGAATCATTGTTGACTTGCATGGATCGAAATTTGTAAAGTTGGAATTTTTTACCACCACGCCCAATCCGTTCCTGCTTAAAAACTACAGGTCCGCGTGAAGTAGCTTTTATCAGAAGTGCAACGACAATCAGGAGCGGTGACAGCACCACTACTCCAATTATGCTTGCGACCAAATCAAGAAAATCCTTAAGCCATACCTGGGATTCCTTGAGAATCGTCTTGGGCGGCAGAGGCGGATATAAAACCCGCTCCTCGCTTCTATCCCGGGTCCACTTTTTTCCGTCCAGTTCAGGAAAAGTGGTATAGGTAATCCCAATTCGTTCAACTATTTCGGCTCCTACAGCAACAGTCAAAGCCATTCTCAATTTATCCAAGATCCGCTCATACGCTTGAACTTCCAATTCGGTATAAATGATTCCGATGCAGATGGGATTTTCATACCAGCCTTTGACATCAATTTCACGCGAGGCTTTGGACAAGGATTTTATGATTTTTCCTACGACTTCCGCATCGGCGCGTGTGGATGTCAACACATCCTTAATATCAAGCGCTACGAAAAAGAGTTGGTGGTTGGATCTCTCTGAACGCTTGCGCTCATGAATCAGAAGATCGCGGAAAAGATCTTGTGAATAAAGTTCATCAGTACCCGATCCAATTCGGATTGGGGTGTTTCTATCTGGTATATCATCTTGTGTGGGTCGCATATTCTCTAATAAAGCAATCGCCATGCCTGACTGCAATTATAATTTTCCAAAAGATTCGAGTGGGCTTTCAGGGTTTTTTCTTAATAGTGAGAACCTTTTTCTCAATAACACGAATACCTGCAAATGCTCCCTTATCGCGTGGGAGGAAGAATATTCCCGAAATACTCCTTGTAAGATCTAAGCTAAAAATCCAGCTTAAGTAAGGGAGTAAGATTTTCCGGAGTCGAGTGGAATAATCTTGCCCGGCATTTCGGTAGTCATGGAAATGGAATTTGACATGTATGGAAATGACGAATCTGAAAATGCTCGTCTATCGGAACTGGCAGGCTTGCACAGGGAGATTGCGGAACTGAGATTACTTCTGAATATGGAACAGAAATCGGTAGCCATCTTGGATGAGGAACGCTTCAAAATCCTGGTCAATGAGGTTCCGGAATATCTTTATAGCATCGAATTCTTTGATGGAAAAATCACCAATATTTTCCATAGTCCGAGATGTGAGGAAATTACCGGATACACACCGGCTGAATTTTCCGAGAATCAATTCTTATGGGTACAAATGATCTATGCAGAGGACCGTGACCGCGTTTTGGAATTTATTCATGGTCTTGAACAACCCATGTATTGCAAGTCCATTGAACATAGAATACTTCACAAGGATGGTTCGGTGCGATGGGTGTTGAATATGACAACCGTCCATCAGGGAATTACCACGGGAACCATCAGGCAGTCTGGATTTTTACTCGACATCACCTGGCGAAAACATGAAGAGAGCAAGAATTTGACAATCTCCATTGAAAACCGTCGACATTCAATGATTGATGCCTTGACGAATCTTTACAACCGCCGCGGGTTCATGGAATTAGCCGAGCAGCAATTACGGGTTGCCGCACAAATGAACCACTCCGTCCTGGTTTTCTTTATCGACGTGGATGGACTCAAAAGGATTAATGACACATATGGACATCATGAGGGAGACAATATGCTTGTCAGCCTGTCCCAAGTTTTGAAAGGCGCCTTCAGAGAATCGGACTTGATCGCGCGAATAGGCGGGGATGAATTCACAGTATTGACTATGAACAATGTAGAGGACCCTCATAGGGAATTCTTAGGGCGGCTTGACTCCATAGTTGAAAATAGGAACCGGAAAACGGACCGGGAACGTGCTTTGTCAATAAGCGTGGGTATTTCCAAATTCAACTTCTCTGACAGTGATTGTATCTCCGGCTTGATTGAACGAGCAGATAAAGACATGTATGAAAGGAGAAGGTCAAAATTTTCCTAGTGGCGGTTTCCTTATATTTAAGAAAAGGATTCGGGGATAATGAACACATTACTTTCCAACTCATTGAAATGCTGAACAGAAAAGAAAGGGATAAGTATGGCTTGATCCTTGCTTATCGTACTTGGGTATGAAACATAAACTGCATCGTAACATTCACTCCGGCAAGCGCCATTTCCATTTCTTATTCAGATTGTCAATTGCCTTGACTCTGTGGATCGGAGGGGTATTTCCCTTTACGAATGTATTCGCCTACGAGAACCAAGCCTATGGGGATTCGGCACGGGTTTATCATGAAACCCCCGCGGTCCCTCAGGCGGTCCTTTATCTTCCCCTATCCACATGGATTGGGGTAGGAGACATAATCCGGCTCAAGGCTTTTCCAGATACTGCCCAGTTCATTACGGGCGACTATTTAATTTTGGAAAATGGATTCGCCATGCTTCCGGTTCTAGGTTTGGTCCAAGTCACAAACCTGTCAATCGCTGCCTTAACCGAGAATCTCACCAAGCGGTATGCGAAATATCTGGCCTATCCGACCATCCAGATAGAACCCATTATTCGTCTTTCCTTTCTGGGGGGCTTTATCAATCCGGGCATGCATAAGGTAAACCCCATGGGCACGTTTTCCGACGCGCTTAGCGCTTCCCAGGGAACCATTCGCGATGATGGTCTAAAGTTGCTTCGCTGGGAGCGCGGCGGACAAGTGATGGCCAAGGACATGACTTCCAATGTCGAAGGGAACAAGTCCCTATTGGCATTAGGAATTAAATCCGGCGACCAAATATGCATTACCATACTTACCAAACGGGACAGACTGCCGATGATTAGCTTAATCCTTTCCACTCTCCTCGCTACGGGAACACTCGCCGTAACGCTATTGGTATTGAGCCGATGATCGCGGCAGTTCCTAACCAAGCAAAGAATCCGATGACTGCAACCGTCAATCCGCCAAAACCTCTAATCCGAGATGCGGAACATTATCATCACCTGTTTTCCCGGACAAAGTGGTGGGTTATCCTTTCAGGCCCATTGGTATTCTTGGCTGCACTGGCCTATGTATTCCTCATTATGCGGCCGGAAAATCCAAAACTTTCGGCACGGACCCTGATTGGCATGGAACATGCAACGGATGTTTCGGGACTCAAAGTAGGGGTGACGTCCAACCTTGGACGCGAAGATATTATGATGAGCCGTACATTT
Source organism: Fibrobacteria bacterium (assembly GCA_043721115.1). Taxonomy (GTDB): domain Bacteria; phylum Fibrobacterota; class Fibrobacteria; order UBA11236; family UBA11236; genus Chersky-265. Next base: position 18,294 of record JAYSRH010000397.1, read on the forward strand.
CTGAGGGGAGTGGTTCAAAAGCTATCCTTGCAGGTCTGGACGAAACCGTATGCGCGTGAATCCATGTTCGATTTGATGAAAATCGACTCTTCCGCACCTTGTGGAACCTATTCGGTTCATTTCAATCCCAAAAAGAAAGGTGAGTTCTACGTTTTATATTTCGACACGACGGCCACATCCGTGCCGCTTATCGGCGTATTGCCTGGGACTAAATTTAAAAACCTGGTGGCTGGCAATTGGGTAAGGGATTCCATTGTGCGAATGCGGGGTATGGAATTCAAATTCAGCCGTTCCCAACGCAGTCAACTTCGTGATTTTGATTTTCAGGTCGTCGACATTCGCGTCGCAGTGGAAGATGTGTATCGGAGCCTGACCATAAAACGCGCGGATCCTGAGAAAGGCATTAATTACATCGCTGTACTACTGGAAAGCCGAGATTATGCCCTAGCCGCAACAACGGCCAATACCATAGCAGATGGCTTTATCGATAAGAATTTCAGTTATCGACAGCAGCGCGCGCGTGGGATTGTCGGTTCGCTTGATAAGCAATTGGAAATTTCCCAAGCCAATCTTGCGGCCGCTGATGAAAAAATGCGTGATTTCCGTTCCCTCAATCCGCAAGTCGGCCTAACCCAGCAGGCTCAAGAGACAGTGAGCAATCTGGCACGGCTCGATAATGGAATCCAAGGTCGTGCTTCCGATATTTCCTATGCCGAAAACCTGAAACAAGAATACCAAAGCGCAGATTCAAGCCAAATCCTACAGTTGGCCAGAGTAATTGCAGATTTCCTGGCTGCAAATGCGATTCCGGTGGGGCGAACGCTTAAGGAAGATCTAGACCACTTGATGGAACAACAATTAAAACTGAACGAGAGCTATGGACTAGAACATCCCCTGGTATTGGAAAACAAAAGGAATATTAATAGGGTGGCCACGACAATCTTAACGGCGCTGGATAAATTCATCAATAAAGGTAAAACGGATATCCTTCAGAAAAACAGGACCGGGGAGCAGTTATCGATCAAATTACGGAAGCTTCCTGCTCTTGAAATGCAATTGGGAGAGCTGCAACGAAAACAACAGATTTTCTCGGATATTTATTCGGCCGTCCTCAGCAGTTTTAATAAAGCGAAAGTCGAAGATGCGGTTTCCGTAACCGACTTCTATGTCATGGACTATGCCGTGGCGCCACTGGCGCCGCCGGTAAATAACAGCCAGCTTTTCTTCCTTTTCATTTTGCTTTCCATTGTGGTTAGCGTAGTACCAGTGCTGGGATATGATTTTTTCGATAAATCGGTGCGTTCGCAAAGACAACTTGAAAGCGTCACCGGCCGACAGGTGCTTGAGTCGGTTCCAGCGTTTAATCAAGTCAAGGCAGGCCCTGTAAAGGGAAAATACGGTTTGCGCCAATTGATAAATGTTCCTTGCAATCCAATATTTACCCGGGAAATTTTTGACGCATTGCAAATAAAAATCAATTTGCACCTACTGAAGTCCGACAACAAGATCATGCTCGTGTCGAGCCTTGAAGATGGCGCCGGAAAATCCACTATCAGCTCCAATCTGGCGGTATCCTACGCTTTACGAGGGAACCGCACGCTTTTGGTGGATGGGGATTTACGCAGGGGCACAGTTGCCGAGACTTTCAACCTTCCCGACTCTGGTGGGTTCGCCTCCATGCTTTCCAACCCCGGCCCTCTCAGCGATGATGATTGCCAACGGTATTTGGTTAAATCCGTGATTCCCAACTTGTACCTTTTACCAGCCAGTATGGAATCGACAAATCCTGGAATTCTCCTCTCCTCACCCCGCATGTTGGAGTTCAAAAAATTCTGCATGAAATATATGGATTATGTGGTCATTGACACGCCTCCGCTTGGAGCGGTTTCGGACGCTGCCGTCCTTCAGAATGTCTTCACGAACTACCTTTTTGTGGTCCGTTACGGAAAAACCAGGGTTGCGGATTTAGTCAACCGGATCAATGAATTTGATCAATTGCCCCAAAAGGTGATGGGTTATATACTTAACCATGCGTCGTTGAACTCCGTTGGATCCTATCGGCGCTATTCGAGTTATTACACACGCTAGACTGCATCCGTCCTGGGTGTAGGCTAACCGGCGAATTTATTTTGAAACTGGGATCAAATCCTTGGGGTTGGAATACTTTCGCTGGAAGGTAACTGGGCTCTTCCCTGAATTCACCAACCTGCCATTTACGTCATAGAGGCGGATCTTATCGCTCAAAGGTGAACCGGAAGGTTCCGCTGATTGAGAAACTGGATTGGCGGCTACAGATGTTGAAACTTTTTGTTCTACCGATTCCGAAGCTCCCATATCGAAGGAGAAGCCCTGGGGTCGCAATATTCCTTCTCGATCAATGGCGTAGGCCTCGCCCAATATCGTTCCGTGATTTACACAAGGGGATCCGGGCAGAAGGTGGAAATTGTTGGACGATACTAACATTGGATCCGCATTGATTCCATGAATGTCGTTCCCTAATTTTTGCCAGTCCTGGAAAGTTGCCACCCACTGGCCATTCCACTTACCCACATTTCTGGTGAATTGAAGATCATTATTGTCGAATGTATGGCTGAGGGAACGAAGATCGAACGGCCACTGAAAGCCTTTGAAAATATTGTTCTTGATATCGAGATTTGGCGAAGGAAATCGGGTATCGTCTTCGAGAAGCGCCGCTGACTGCCCGTCGGGAACCGCGGTGACGAAGGTATTGTTATAGATTTTATGCCCCCCTCCCCGGTTGGGGTTGTCCCGAAGGGAAATGAAGGATTCGAAGAAGTTTGGGCTCTGCTTGCCCGTGTATTCCGGGGCGAATAAGTTGTTGTAAATCTCAACGCCTTTGGAGGAACCACTCAAATAAATCAGCGCCGTCATAGCGCCAAGACTGCCTGATACCTGGGTGAAATCCCCGGTGAAGCTGTTATTGAAAATTTTAAAACCATCGATATAGCGATCTTTCGATTCGGCATTGTCAGGAGAGCAATAGTGTTGGATTCCATCTCCGTGGACTTCGCCTGATAATTGCGAATGAAAGTCATGAAGGCTGTTGTTATAGACCTGGACGTTTTGGATTATGGAGCCTGGCCCGCTGGGCACTAATCGTATTCCAAAGGCGGATTTGGAAATGTCATTGTGGTGGATCAGGTAATCATTGAAAGTTTTCGGTTGCGTGGTCCATATATAAAGTGCCCCCCAGCTTTCCAGGGCAAAAGTGTTGTTGGAGATTTCCATGTGAGTGCAATTGGAAATATCCACGCCCTTTATGCTGTTTGCCGAGAGGGAACCGGCATTGATAAATCGGATATCGTTTATTCTGAAATAAGCTGCACCGGTTGCGGAAAGCAAGGTTTTGCCAAAAAGCTGTCCGTCGAGAGTCGGTTGCGTCCAATGAGGTCCCGAGAACCATTGGTGATCGGTGGTATAGGAGTCCGGTTTGCCTACAGAACCACTTGATTCGATGGCCATGGGAAGCGCATCGGCAAGCCATACCACTCCACCCTTCAAAATGTATACATCTCCCGGTTGATGGGAATAGTTGGCCTTAAAGCCGTTCATGCCGGGGCATTTTTTCCAGGGCAATGACTTTGAAGTCCCGGAATTCGCGTCCTGTCCACCGGTATAGTCGATATAGTAGGTATTGCCTGAAATCAGCATGGTGGTCAAAAGAATAGTGCCAAGGTAAGCGAGCCATTTTTTCTTCATCCAAACCCTCCTAGCCATGCGATCATTATATCGTCGTGATTATCCATTTGAACACCAGAATGCAGCGTACGGAGTACATAGGATACCTACGTAAGGTACTGTAAAAAATGAAAAAATGCCCAGTTAGTTTTATTCACATCGATATTGGAATACTTATTGCTTTTGTTAAGGGAATGGGGTGTTTTGTCTTAAATCCGGCAATACATTCCAGTTTATGAGAAATGAATGGAATACCGACTAACAATCTGATTTCTTAGTGGGGAGACATGTGAAATGACCAATACCGAACAGCCTTCGGCACTACACAAAATTGACGGGGACAGGCGTTTTCATGCCACCATCCTGGACAATATCAAAGACAGCGTAATTGCTACGGACCTATTGGGCAATATTTCCTATTGGAACCAAGGAGCACAAGGAACCTTCGGGTATTCACCCGCCGAAATGCTTGGTGAGCCTATTACTCGTATCAGCCAACTCAATAACAAGAAAAAGGACGCCGCTACTCAGTTGGAATTTCTGAATCATGGAATACCCTTTTCCATCGAATGGGAAGGATTGCATAAAGAGGGCAGTGCAGTATTTTTGAGCCTGACCTACTTGCCCATGAGGGACAAAATGGGAGAATTACTGGGCCTGGCTTGTGTTGGAAAAGACATTACAGAATATAAGAAAGCCGAAGCGGCGTTGCGCGAATCGGAAAATCGAT
>JAYSRH010000398.1:0-7667 GCA_043721115.1 Fibrobacteria bacterium
TGGCTCGTGAATCCCTTCATTGCTCCGCGAATGGGCACACCGATCCAGTCGCAAACCATCGATCTATTTGGACAGCACGAAAATGGGGGGAGGGGGTCGATTTGGTAGGGAGAGTAAAATCATCTAAAATTTGATCAAAAGAAGGAATAGAGGCGGCTAGCTAAAACATTTTGGACAGTAGTGAAGCCATCCACATTGAGGTGCGGCAACCGGATCAGATGCTACAGCTGATTCCTCCGCCGATCCCGCTCATTCCACCGGAAATACAACCACAGAAGCCCATCGAACCACGGCCTAAATTAAATGTTACCACTAATACATTAACACTAATTAACGCCGTGCAAGCCTTGGATACTTTGGATGCCCGGGAAAGAGTCTTTGCGGCTTTTCCAGAATATTGGACTAAGGTGGAAGACGAAAACGGGATCAATGAACTACGCGGACAAATGGGAATGACTCCCCGAGTTCAAAAATTTGAAAGAATGCTTTCGTCCGATGGCGCGGTTACCGTTACAAATATTCTCGGAGTCGGCAATGCGATTTTTCAGGCCTGGAAGGCTAATGAAGCGCGTAAGGCACAAGAACGCGGTTTTCAGTTGAAGGTTTTTGGTCTCATTGGGCTCGCCCAGAAAATGGAAAAGATCAAGGTACCTCACCGGTTATTTCCATTGTCCTTGCGAAATTGGATTTTATGGGAAAGAAAATAAAAGGAAAGCTCCCGATTCGTCCTGATCGAAAGCTATTTACCGAGAACTTGAAAGCTTGGGCCGTGAACCCGGTTTTTTATACCACGCAGCTGGGTCCAGGTTTAATCGAAGTTTGCCGGCTTTACGAAGAATACGAGAAATAGGTCCACTCGCGCTTAGCCCACGGAAATCCAAGCCACCTTGAGGCTGATCGGAAAAATGAATAGACAGGTACGTTTCCGTGCCTCCATCCGGTTCCACCTGAGCCCCCTCTTCTCCATCGGCAAGGCGGATTAAGCCGCGGAATCGTTGCCACTTTAGGGTGCGGTCATCCACCCACTTGGCTGTGCCTATTACGGCGGGTTTCAGCTCAAAGAGATTGCAAGGACAAGGACTTAGAGCGCGGGTGAAACCACATGTAAACCCCTGGGTTGTTGGGCAAGAATCAGATGTTCGAATTTGCCTTTATTCTCGATTCCTGGCAATCCGAAAGCTGTTTCTCTGCCCCTGAGTTACAATCATTTGGGCCTGGTCCAATCTGATTTTCTAGGCCAATCCATATTTTACCGATGATCGGAAAAAGCGGAATGGATTCACTGAAAAATGTGGTTACGGACAGCACAGCGCTTGAGCGTTTGGACGACACACAATAGGAAGCTATGTTGATTAATTAGGAAATATCATGTCTCGCTCACAACGCCTGTTGGAAATATTGGAAATTTTAAGACGCAATCGGTATCCGATAACGGGTGCCGCACTGGCGCAAAAGCTTGGCATCAGTCCGCGTTCCCTGTACCGGGACATCGTCACCCTGCAGTCTCAAGGCGCATCAATCGAAGGCGCCGCCGGTCTAGGCTACATTCTAAAACCCGGTTTCACTTTGCCTCCTTTGATGTTTCAGCCCGATGAAATTGAGGCTCTGGTGCTTGGGGCTCGCTGGGTTGCGGAGCGGACGGACAATGTCCTGGGAGCGGCGGCAGAAAATGCCTTAGCCAAAATTGCAGCCGTACTTCCGCCGCATTTGCGCGTAGAATTGGATGACAATACGCTCATGATACCTCCTGGAGCGCTCAAGGCTTCGGAAGGAAAGAATATTCCTGCCCTGCGAAAAGCCATTCGCGATCAGAAAAAAGTGAAGCTTGTCTATCGAGACGGCAAAGACCAAGGAACCTCCCGTATCGTTTGGCCGTTTGCCCTGGCTTTCTTTGACACCTCTCGGGTGGTCGTCACCTGGTGCGAGATGCGGGCGGGATTCCGGAATTTCCGTACGGATCGCATCGAAAGCGCAGAGGTGCTAGGCAAGGTTTATCCGCGGAAACGCCAGGTGTTGCTTGAGGAATGGCGCATTCAGGAAGGGATTCCTCCTCTCTAGGCGAGGTGGATGAGTTTCTAATCCCTACTGACAGAAACTGTCATTCGCACGTTCTATCCTTATCTCCATAGGCAGCAATTTCGCGCCTGTTTGAAAAGGAAATCCAAAATGTTCTCACCCGAAATGATCATTCTTTATGTGGAAAACGTCTCCGCCAGCATCCGTTATTACGATGGGCTGATCGGCAAGCCACCGGTGGAAGCCTCCGCCAATTTTGCCATGTACGCGTTTGAAAATGGCATCACTTTGGGACTATGGGCAGGGCATGATGTGAGGCCAGCGCCTAAAAATGCTGGAGGAGGATCGGAAATCGGATTCACGCTTAAAGACAAAAATGCCGTGGACGGAAAATTCAAAGAGTGGAAGGATAAGGGATACTCGATGGCACAAGAACCGACTCAAATGGATTTCGGATATACCTTCACGGCCTTGGATCCGGATGGCCATCGGCTTCGCGTATTCTCTCCTTCAGCCAGCCCCGTATAAACGCAAGCTCCTCTGGCAAAATGGTGTGGTCCTTGGCATAGGTTTTAAAAGTCAAGCTGATGCCCTGCGCAACGAGAAAATCGCATTGGGATTTGGTGTTGGAATAGGGCAACAAGGGGTCGGTTAACCCGTGAGTGACTAGAAAGTGTTGCTGTTTTGCGGACTGGGAGAATGCGGAAGGGTATTCTTCCTCAAATGCAAGCCATCCAGAAACCCCACATACACCACCCAAAACGAGATCGCAGCGCAGGCCAGCATCCAAGGCCATCAGGCAGCCTTGACTGAATCCGAAAAGCAGGATGGTGCCAGGTTTTATCCCTTGGTCCACCATTTCTTGAATGAGCCCACGGATACGTTTTCGGCTGCGCTCGATTCCCGCTTTAGCCCTTTCCATAAATGCGCCACCTCCGGTAAAATCAAACCAGCTGTAGCCGCCGTAATAGTCGTCGGGCGCATTCACAAGCAAATACGATAAGCTGTCCAGTTGCAGTTGCTGCGGCATCCATGTGAAGCCATGCAGCGAATCGCCCAAACCATGAAAGACCAGTAGCACTTTCTCCTCTGGTCCCGGAACCTTAGCTGGAATGTATTTGAATTGGAAGAGGCTGGTTTTTAGCATTTTTATTCCATCATTTATTCCATCAAATAGGCTTTCCCAAAAAGGTAGCAACAACTATTTTCCTGCCTACCTTAGGGAATGGGAGATTCAATGGCGACTATAGACACATCCGCAACTCTTGGCTTCATAGGTCTTGGCGTAATGGGCGCTTCCATGGCCAAGCGATTGCTAGCCGCTGGATTCCCGCTGCGCGTGCACACTCGAACGGCCGCTAAAGCCCAGCCTATCCTCGCCGAAGGTGGCCAGTGGATCTCCAATCCAAAAGATTTGGCTAAGGGATGCCGCGCCATCATCACCATGCTCGGTTATCCGGAAGAGGTGGAAGAACTGTATTTTGGTACGGGTGGATTGCTGGCGAGTGCGGCTCCGGGAACTTTGCTCATAGATATGACCACTTCACAACCAAAATTGGCCAGGCGTATATTTGGGGAAGGCGTTCGTCGCGGCCTACAAATACTGGATGCACCCGTATCTGGCGGGGATATTGGCGCACGCGAAGGTCGCCTCAGCATTATGGTGGGGGGAGACAAACAAGCCTTTGAAGACGCGCAGTCCATATTTTCTGTCTTAGGCGCGCGCATGGTGCTTCAAGGCGGTGCAGGCAGCGGGCAACGCGTAAAGCTGTGCAATCAGATTGCCGTATTCGGTAACACACTTGGTACCTGCGAGGCCATGGCCTTTGCTGTTAAGGCGGGTCTCGATCCCGCCCAGGTACTGGAATCCATTGGGGCGGGGGCTGCATCGAGTTGGGCGCTTGCGAATTTGGCTCCTCGCATTCTCGCCGGGGATTTTGCGCCGGGATTCTTTGTAAGGCATTTTTTAAAAGACATCGGTTTGGCGATTGAAGAAGCCCAGGCATTGGGTCTAGATACGCCTGCCTTGAAACTCGCGCAGGAATTATACGGCAAACTCGTTCAAGATGGGCTTGGAGATCGAGGTACCCAAGCCTTATACCTGCTTCTCAACGGGCCGCTTGCAATCGGGCGATCCGCTCCTCAAGCGGCGGATGCGTCGACATAAGGGCCATGAATCCAGAGCGCTTGCCGGAGATTTTCATCGTAGCCAATTTGGCGGATCGGGGATCCTCCACCTCCTGGCGACCGAAATTTAGGCTCAGGGCTTGCAAGGCGCCGATCATCTTTCCCTTGCCCGCATAGGCGGCACCACCGGCGTCGGCCCGGAACTCGCGGTAGCGGGAAAACCAGGCGACCACCAGAAATCCTAAGGGGCTCAATACCATTTCCAACATCATGACCACTAGCCAATTGCTTCCGAAGCTGGGTCCGTCTTCGTTGCGTGACCGTTGACTCAAGGCGAAGGCGATGACCCGCGCCAGAAACATGACAAAGGCATTGATAACACCCTGCAGCAAGGTCATGGTGACCATGTCTCCGTTGGCGACATGCGCTATCTCATGGCCAAGTACCCCTTCGACTTCTTCGCGGCTCATGCGGCGTAGTAGACCGCTGGAGACGGCTACGAGTGCGCGGCTTTTTGTGGGGCCGGTTGCGAAAGCGTTGATTTCAGGGCTTTCATAAATGCCAACTTGCGGCATGGCGGGGAGCCGGGCCTTTTGCGCCAGTTCATGCACCATTTCTACCAAGTCTCCATGCGGTCCAGGCGCGCGCGGATCGATAACCTTGACACCCATGGCAAACTTCGCCATAATACGCGAAAGCCCAAGGGAGATGAAGGCTCCGCCCATGCCCCAGAATAGGCAGAAGATAAAAAGGCCTTGGTAGTCCATACCGATGCCATGGGTGTAACGGCCTATGCCGAGCACTTGGAAAAGCACCGTCAAGGTGAGGACAACCAGTAAATTCGTAATGGCAAAAAGGACTAAGCGTTTAAACATGGTATATACTCCTGATGAGAAAGAAAGTACTATTTTGGCCGGTACAGGGCCATGGGGACTGATGCAGGCGGGGTTCAGATTGTCCCATTTTGGACAATTGAGACGAGCACTGAATCAAATTGAAACAAGAAAACGAGGAATTCATGATTAGCATCCATATAAAGCAAAACCGGGGCCATAATCCATGTTAGAAATTTGGTCCAATCCCCAAACCTGGATCAGCTTGGTCACATTGACCCTGCTTGAGATTGTGCTTGGCATCGACAATATTGTTTTCATAACCATCCTGTCTGGAAAGCTGCCTGAAGCCGAGCAACCTAAAGCCCGCAAACTGGGACTTGCCGCGGCTTTGATTACCCGCCTCCTTCTGCTTTTCAGCCTTTCCGTGATTGTGAAGCTCACTGCGCCGCTTTTCACTATTCTAAACCACGAGATTTCCGGGAGGGATTTGGTCCTGATCCTTGGCGGACTTTTCCTCCTTTATAAAAGCACAACGGAAATCCATGAGAAAGTGGGAAGCCTTTCGGAGGGCGTGGATGGGAAAGCCGTGGTCACCAAGCGCATTAGTTTTACTGGCGTGATTATCCAGATTATGTTTTTGGATATCATCTTTTCCCTGGACTCGGTTATCACGGCCGTGGGCATGGTGGATCAGCTTGTTGTCATGGCGGCAGCCGTGATCATCGCCGTATTGATCATGTTGGCGGCTTCGGACCGGATCAGTTATTTCGTCAACCACTTTCCTACCGTTAAAATGCTGGCGCTGTCCTTTTTACTGCTCGTGGGCATGGCGCTTTTGGCCGAGGGTTTTGAAATACACATTCCCAAGGGGTATATCTATTTCGCCATGTTCTTCTCCATGTCGGTTGAGGTTCTGAACATCCGGGCTTCGCGGCAAAGTCGAAAAAAAAAGATTTGACCAATATTTATTATTCCGATCACGAATCGCTATTTTGGTAAAATCATCGTAAATTCAATCAGACGACCCTGTTGGGACTGGCTGCGAATTCGCTTTTTTGATGCCGCCAAAGATCGTGGAAGAATGTATTGAGGCAGTGCTGCCGGTATCCCCAAGTTGTTAGGCTTGGTGGTTGCCTGCATGACTAGCATAAATTGATTTTACATACATGTGGGGAAAGCAAATAGTGGGAAACAAATCAGAGTCAAAAACAGTTGTGGCGAACAAGCAGATAACTACCCGATGGGATGCGCAATGGACGCGTCAATATGAGTGCCTTGTGCGTTACCGTGCCAAAAATGCTAAGGAGTGGCCATCTACTTTGGAAGAATTTCCCAAGGGAAACCATTTAGGTCAATGGGTGCACCGTCAACGAGAACTTCAAAGCTCCAAGCGACTCCCCCAAGATCGCATGAAGTTGCTTAAAAAGCTAGGATTGCCTTGGGAGAAGCCGGACGAACGCGCCTCGCATTGGCAGGAACAATTCCAGTATTTGAGTGAGTATCGTCGCGCCCATCCCAAGGACTGGCCTTTTGCACGGGAAGACTTTCCCAAAGGCAATCGATTGGGGCTTTGGGTTTGGCGACAACGGCAGAATTTTGCCAACGGGCAGCTTTCTAATGAACGTCAGCGGGCTTTGGCCAAACTTGAATTTCCATTTGCGCTTCCGGATACCTGGGCCGAACATTATCAAACGTTAAAAGAGTACCGTAAACAGAATCCGCAAAGTTGGCCCAAGGCGCGGGAAGAATTTCCCAAAGGCAATCGACTTGGACTTTGGTGTCACCTGCAGCGCTGCTCCTTGAAAACGGACAATTTGTTGCCGGAACGAGTGGCAAAATTGAATAAAATCGGTTTTGTGTGGAGCGTGAAAGATCTGAACTGGAATAAATTCTATGCGCAGCTTTCCGAATACAAAAAGAAAAACCCAACCAAGTGGCCATTGCTGGATTCCACCGCACTGAAGGACAAGCGGATCATCGCTTGGTGTAGCTCCCAGCGACACAAGTGCAAGCTGAAAATTCTCGACAGGGAGAAGATTCGACAATTGGACAAGCTGGATTTCCGTTGGTAGAGTAAGCGCCCGGTCGAGACCGGGTACGCCCGGTCGATACCGGGCTTGTCCGTTTTTTAGTTAGAATCCCATTTCCAAACTAAACTGTTGGCCCCCTCCCAGGGGCTCGTCTTCGTTCAGTGCAAATTCATAACTGTAGTTCAGCGCCAGCGGGCTTTTTGTGGCGCCTTTTGTGAATGGCAACGTGTTGAGACCAAATCCAACCGACATTTTTCGTATTGCCTCCCTCCCAAAAATTTGATGCATGCCACCACGCAGGGAGAGGCATCGAAAGAGCATTTGCTCCGCTCCAATGCGAACATGGTCGGCTTGATCCGCATACAATCCCTTTTGGCCATCCATAAGCAGCAACAGAGTTGATGAAGCGTGATAAGCCGTGCCCAAACAATATTCGGGCGGCAAAATTTCACCTTGAGCTTGATTGGTCAACGTGTTGCTGTGGCGCAGTATGCTGAGTACATCCTTGACTGTAAATGCGGCGGTGATCTTTTCGCTGATCCTGGTCTGTAAGCCAATATCCAGGCCAGCTCCCACGCTGTGCCCGGTGGATCTGTCTTGTCCGGTTCCCGACCGGCCTACTTCCGCTAGGTAGAGTTTGACCTCTGCCCCGGCATTA
>JAYSRH010000399.1:0-2971 GCA_043721115.1 Fibrobacteria bacterium
CTACCCGAAACCAGAGCGAGATAGAAAAACTTTGTTTGGAAAGACTCGTGACAAAATGGGGAATATGAATATAATCTGAGTCCCCGCTAAACTCCTGCCCCAGCCCAATAATCCCGTCTTTTCCGCTCGCCTGAATGGAATCCATCCCATTATATCCATGGCCTGTGGCATCGTGATATAAGAAAGCTTGACCCACACCCGACCTATCTTCGGACATGTGCCAAACCGCCTGAAAACCCTTGGCCGTATCAAAAACCGCTGGGCCGACGGATTTTCCTGCGGCAAGCTTGTTGCCCCAATACATGGTCAAAATTTGGGTGTCGTGGTTACCATATACAGTATCCATTGCGACCCAGATTTCCGCTTTGAGGCTGTCTCTATTCCAACGCTCGATCTCAAATTTCAAGGGAGTACCATCTGATTTGGTAAAGCGTAGATCCGACCCATCAATGGATGCTTGGCTGAATGGAAACGTTGGACCTACCAATCGCACCAGCATGGGAAAGTTTAACACATTGTTCGGAATATCCGCGCCAATCAGTGTAGTGTTTAAAGTCAGATTAGCCGCATATTTCCAATTGGGATAGCCACGCCTCATTTCCACTGTTGGTGCCAGGACAGTACCTGCTGGGACGACGGTAACCGTGGAAATACTTGAAATATCTGAATCGCCCGCAACAAGACTGGTATGCAAGTTGTACTCACCACGGGGTAGGTCTTCAATTGTGAAGCTATTGGAAACCGGGTTCACCAAAGCCAGTCTTTGAAGCCCCTCCACCTGAACATAAACCTGTCCTGCAATTTCACCTTTGGCATGAATAAATCCGGTTACCGTACCTAACAAATCCAAAGTGTCGATCCTGGTTTTGCTGGGTTTTTCCGTGATGTCAATGCGCCAAACTAAACCCACATGGCCATTATTGGCTTCAAGTACATAGGAGCCAGTTGGCAAGGAATCCATTTTGAAATGGCCTTTTCCATCGGTCACGCCATCCCGTGAAAAGGCAGCTGCCTTACCGAGATAGGGATTGGGAGCCGATTGTAAATAGCCTTTATTGCGCACGCGCACTGGCACATAGGCTGCGGGAGAACCATCCGTAAAGACCAAGAACGTGGACAGGGCGTTTCCGGTTCCAGTGCCTGATCCACCATTCGATGGAGACTCGACGCAGCCAAACATCAATAGGGACAGGGCCGTGCTTAGCAGTGCAGTCCATCGCAATTTCATTGCTCCGTCTCCAAAGGTATTTTGGAAACAGGAAAAAATTGAAAATTCAGTTGATACACCCTATCATCTGCCCGATCCAGTTTGACCATTTGCAGGAGCTCTTCACGGAAATCCTGAATCCGCTTTTTAATGTGGTCGAACCCCTTCCCTGAAATTCTCATTGTAACGGATGAAATTTCCCGGGCATGCGGTTCCACGCTATCGATAGACGCCTTACCGAGATCACTCATTTTTTTATGAAAGTTGCGGACAGCCAAGGACTGAATTTCTCGATCGGTGTTGATCAAATCTGCGGCTAGCTCCATCACACCCGATTTATTTACCTTGAGCAATCCCAAATCTTGAAGCAGCTTTAGGGACTTCTTTACTTCTTTAGGAAGAATAGGCGGTGAAACCGACTCTGCAATGGTTTGAAGGTCGAGCTTGGCGGATTGGTACTTTACAATTTCACGTAAAACCGGGTTGTACCACTTGTCGTAATAATTGAATTTATCGGTATGAATATTGACGATTTGGGATTTGGATCGGAAAGCTGCAATAAGGGCAAAGAAATAATTCTTCTCGACATCGGTTTTGGCTTGGTCGAAAAAAACGAGATAAGAAAAATATTGACCTTCTTTTTTACGTAGACCAAGGCCTGCTGAAATTTTTACCAGGCTATCTTTTCCGAGATTGCGCTTGCCTTGCATGACGAGCATTAAATAATTAGAAGAGACAAACCCCATTTGCTTAGCCATAGCGCGAAAGGTGTATCCACCATCTTCCGTCTTACGGAATTGATAATATTCGGATAAAAAAAGGCGATAATCCAGAAAGTCAAAGATGGGTTTCATGTTTTATTTGTTAAATCTAGAACACACGCCTTCATTTTTCCCTAAATATACTCACTGGAGGGTTTCCGAGTTAACCATTTAATTCGTCCGAAAAAAAAGTTTAGACCCCCGCCTTTCAGGCGGGCAGCTTTCAGCTATGATGCTAAATTTGACCGATGAACTATCGATACGGAAGTCATACAAAGTTTAAAATTGAGTAGGGTGTTCCCTTTACATAATGTATCGTGTGAGTTACTTTTGTACAAGGAGGTATCTTCATGTCAGCTACAATTGTCTCTGCGGATAAGGATGGAATCACCCTCAAGGTCTACGTTTCATTTCGTAGAACACTGTTAGAAACGGAGGAAGCCATTTTATCCGCACTTAATGAAGCTGGAAGCATGGCTACAGGTGAGGCCCTGGTACATTTTGATGCTGACGGTACCCCAATATTGATTGGTAGCGCAAAATATACGAGCAAAGGGAAACAGCCCAAGACCTACCAAACCCCCTATGGAGATACTGTAGTTGATCGCCATGTATACCAAACTTCTTCTGGAGGAAAAACCTACGTTCCAATGGAAGAGAGAACTCGAATAGTTATCACCTCCACCCCCAGATTTGCCAAGATAGTATCCCACAAATATGCGGAGATGGGCGCACCGCGCGTGGTGGAGGACTTTTTGGAGAATCATGGACGGAAAATTCATCGCTCATTCGTCAAGAACGTGGCGGATTATGTTGGTGCGATAGCTCAGGCCAAGGAAGAAAACTGGACGTATTCTACGCCGGAATTGGACGTGGCTATTTCCACGGTAGCTGTGGGATTGGATGGAACCACTATGCTGCAAGACAAGGAGGGTTGGCGCGAGGCAATGGTTGGCACCGTGGCTCTGTATGACAAGGAAGGAGAGCGTCAGCATACGATATA
>JAYSRH010000400.1:0-2969 GCA_043721115.1 Fibrobacteria bacterium
TTCTTGACCATATAGTCGACATCGCGTTTGAAAATAACATGCGCGCGCAGTGCCTGTTGAATGTGATGCACCCACTCGACATTAAGGTCGCCGTAAAGATTTTCGAGCTCCAGCTTATCTTCGCACACATTGACGCCTTCTTCTGTCAATGCCGTGTGCTTTTCTTTTTCGTCCAAAGTATAGTGGGTGTCTTTGACCAAATACCGCAGGACCTCATTGGCCTTTTTGTATTTGTCCGTAGATTGTTCCGCTGGCCCCGAGATGATCAAAGGTGTCCTAGCTTCATCCACTAGAATGCTATCCACTTCGTCGACGATGGCATAATTCAGTTCGCGCTGCACGCAGTCGTCAATTTGATGCGCCATATTGTCACGCAAGTAATCAAAACCAAATTCGTTATTGGTCCCATAGGTTACGTCCGCGCCATAATTCCGTTTGCGTTCTTCTTCGCTCAGCCCATGCACAATGATACCGACGGTGAGCCCCAGGAACCTGTAAACCCGACCCATAGTCAGGGCATCGCGTTTGGCCAAGTAATCGTTAACGGTGACGACATGAACACCTTTACTGGTCAAGCCGTTTAAATAAACGGGTAAGGTTGCGACGACGGTCTTGCCTTCACCAGTTTTCATTTCCGCAATTTTACCCTCATGCAGAACCATCCCACCGATAAGCTGAACATCGAAGGGACGGTAACGAAAGGGAAACCGGCTTTCAGGAATCAATCGGCGGACTTCTAAGTAAAAAGAACCTGGAAAATGTAGCGTATGATGCTCTGCGCCTGGCTGACCCTCCGGGCCCTCAGCCAGTTTTTCTCTCGCTTCCTTGATAAGGAGCTGGGATTGGGGCGATAGCTGAGCCACATCAAATCCCAGTTCAGGATTGAGAACGTTCAAAATACCCAGACGACGGTCCGCGGCTTCTCGGCAGACGGCAAAGGCTTCTTCCAGCAGGTCATCGAGCGTTTTACCATCGGTTAGACGCTGTCTAAATTCCACTGTTTTAGCGACTAAATGGGCGTCATCCAAGCCTTCCAGTCCGGGTCCAAGCAAATTAATGGCCTCCACCCTGGGTTGAAGGCGTTTGACTTCCCGATCGTGACTGGTACCGAATATTTTAGCAAGCAGGGCATTTATAAGCATGCCTACAAATTATTAAAAGTCGCCGGTCATTGCACCAATCCGGCCTGGAATTCTAGCGAACTACGGCGACTTTGCCCTTACGGAGCACCTTGGCGTTACCGGTCATCAGTGTGTAAATGTAGACCCCAGTTCCCACTGTTGTTCCCGTGCGGTTCTGCAAGTCCCAGTCCAGACTGCTGAATACCTCCGAATTGGCGCCAGCCCTGGCCATTGCGGACCCATCATGCGAGGCATAAACCAATTCGCCCGTCATGGTATGGACCCGTAAAGTAACGGCTTGACCGGGCACAAAGCCGGTTAAAGTATTGACGTTCTTAAAGGTGATGTTGCCCTTATCACGGTGCCTGACATCAGAAAATCTAAAGGGATTTGGGTAAATGTAGAAGTCCTGATAGCCGGTCATAAAGGAAAAAGAATAGGCGTCGGCGGAATCGACTCGGGAATAAAGCCAATCCGGGAAATAATTACCATTTCCATCCAAGGAAAGACCTGAAGTGTCCATCAGTGCACCAGTTAATATTATGGTCACCGTATCCTTAGCCGGAAAGTGTGGCCGCGTTCTAAATACCAAGGTGGAATCCCCATTCTCCAGCGCCAGAAAAAGGAAGTCGTACCTTTTTTTGCCCATAAATGCCGAAGTAATACGTATCGCGCTATTGGAGTCGCCTTCCGTGGTTTTTAAATCGAGATGAGTCAGCGAGTCCACGCCCCATGGAGGTTTTTGGGCCAGCTTTCGATTGAAGCGAATTCGCATCGGTTGATCTTGCTTCCAGCCAGTGACTCCTGGAGCCGGTTGGCTTTCCGTCACGCGAAAAAATCCGGTATCTACTTTGGCCTCAAACACAGCTGAAAACTTTTCCAACGACCGATCCAGTTTAAGGTCCAGGCTGTTTCCGGCCAAATCCGTTATTTGATTGGAAACCCGAATATGAATTACGTCCCTGTAAATGAAATAGCCAGGTGCAGGCTGCACACGCATCGAATCCGATTTTCGATCGTATCTGGGTGTAAAAACCAGGCTATCGGCAAGCGAATCCGCGACTGCGGTGATTTTGCCTAAACCCTTGGATTTCAAACGATAGGAAAAGGTACCGGCAATCGGGTGGTAGCCGGAAGGATTCTTAAGGCTATCCAGAAGCGAATAAATTTGAAAAACGCTATCCGGTTCCTTTATTTTGACGCGTTCATTAAAACTGAATACCAGATTGGATCGAGCTGGTACTAATGCAGGCAGATCTGCGGCATTGAATCCATTGCCACTACCGGCAGCTGCGGCTCCCGGAATGCCGATGCGCAGCAAAGGAAGGTCGTCGTATTTTATTTGAAAAGGGATTTTAAAAACCGGATTGGCAAAGTCCGAAGTGCGCACGACCAAAGTATCGGAAAGTGTGGAGTCACCACGAAGGGAATCGCTGAAAAAGTTAAATTTAAAACCCAGCTTTCCATCGGCATCTATAAAAAGCGGGTTCCCGTTTGTGATCAAATTATCGGTTGTCCGACCTGTGAATCCTAGGTTATTCCCCACCGATCCAGATAGCCATTCCAGATTGAAATTCAGCCACTTCCGGTCGTTTTTTTTTGTAGAGACGGCTAGTATCTGCAAGGGAATATTGCCCGTATTTGTAATTTCAATTTTGACGGTAGTGTCGCGAATCTTGGCGCCCAGAACAAAGCGGAGTTCCTTGCCGTTCAAAGCCTTGGCTGCGTCCGCCATTCCCGCAGTGTCCGCTATAGAAAATTCCAATTTAACCTTTCGCTCAATAAAAGCGCCGGCGATGTCCACAGCACGCAGCGTGAGGAATTGTTCCGGCACACCAGGCGGAAAAG
>JAYSRH010000401.1:0-2969 GCA_043721115.1 Fibrobacteria bacterium
GTGACGCAGCGCGCGTTTATTCGCCCTCCATAGCCTGGCCCTAATGTGGTTGAGGGACCCCCAACCATATCCCCCAATCCGGTTTGATGGGGGTACAAACCTGTGAGTAAAGCTGCGCGCGAGGGGCAGCAGCGACTGGCATTGTAGAACTGGGTATAACGAATACCGCTGGTAGCCAAGCGATCCAAGTTCGGGGTGGCGATTTCCGATCCATAGGATCCGATGTCGGAAAAGCCCAGGTCATCCGCTAAAAAGACAACGATATTGGGTCTTTTGGACTGGGCCCACGGCGTAACCACGAGAGCCAGCATGAGGAATCTGAATCGCAAAAACACATTTGCCATTTGTTGCATCAATTCATTTCCCCAAAGTCGGACGAAATTGCATGGATAGAATCTACTCCCAAGTACGACTCTCCGCCAGCCTGATTCCTCAAATTTTAGACTAGACTTAAGCTATCTTATGGCACTCAATGCGGTTCAAAAACTGGAAATTGTCCCTGTCAGCGGGGGTGATCGTTTTAGCCGGATTTTTGAGTTGGCGATTGAGTCGTACGCATACCTCAATTTCTGACTCTCACCGGCTAGGTGCTGCAAACGGCACGGTGCGTCGAACCGACCTGGATCAGCAAAAACTGCCCAATTTCATTGGTCAGGAAGCTTGCGCACAGTGCCATTCCAAAGAGGTAATCCTCTGGAAGAAAAGTGACCACGCCAAATCCATGGCCCATGCCAGTGATTCCACCGTGCTTGCCAATTTCAATAACGATAGCCTACGGCATAATGGAATACTTTCGCGCTTTTATAAGCAAGACGGAAAATTTTTTGTGCATACAGAAGGTCCAAGTGGGGTGCTTGGTGATTTTAAGATACAGTTTACGTTTGGCGTCCATCCCTTGCAGCAATATTTGGTTGCGTTTCCAGGTGGGCGATTGCAATGCCTGCCATTGGCTTGGAATACCAAAACTTCCCATTGGTTTCATTTGAATGGGGAACAGAACATTCCATCAGATGATTGGCTGCATTGGACTCGGTCCGGTCAGAATTGGAATGGCATGTGTGCGGACTGTCATTCCACCGGACTTAAACGCAATTATAATGCGCAGGCGGACACTTTCAGTACGGAGTGGAAGGAGATTGATGTCAGCTGTGAAGCCTGTCATGGGCCTGGGGCAGACCATGCGGCGCAGGCCGGTTCCAGCGTCATTTCGAAATGGTTTACCGGATACGGTGTAAAGAACAAGTTTGGATTAATCGTTCGATTCGCCGACTCTGCCTCGCATCCCGCCTCACCTACATCCCAAGGGACGCATCAGGCTATAACTGCCGATTCTAAATTGGAAGTCGCAGCTTGCGCCCGGTGTCATGCGCGCCGCATGGCTTTGCGAACGGATTTCCAGTATCATAAGAATTTCCTGGATGAGTATGTCCCTGAATTGTTACGTGAATCGATCTATCATCCGGACGGGCAGATTCAAGATGAGGATTATGAATATGGTTCCTTCCTGCAAAGTAAAATGTATCAGCATGGCGTTCGATGTTCGGATTGCCATGACCCGCACAGCCTAAGGCTCAAAGGCGTGGACAATGCGCTCTGTACCCGGTGTCATGATGCGAACGTGTTCGACAGACCCTTGCACCATCAGCATTTGCAAGGCTCTACTGGAAGCCTTTGCATCAATTGCCATATGCCCACTAAAACCTATATGCAGTTCGATGTTAGGCGAGATCATAGCTTGCGTATTCCCCGTCCGGATCAAAGTGCACTTTACGGCACTCCTAATGCCTGTACACAGTGCCACAGCGATAAACCAGCTAGCTGGGCTTCGCAATGGGTGGTTAAGTGGTATGGTCCAGTGCGCAAACCACACTTTTCCGACAAACTCATTTTAGGACGAAGTGGAAAGCTATGTGCGGATACCGCCTTAGCCGATTTGATCAGCTTGGCCAATTTGTCCAGCTTGTCCGAAAACGGTGCTCACCCTGCTATTGTGCGGGCAACGGCATTGCATCTGCTTTCCGAATATATGAATGACCTCTCCCATAGTGCACTTCTCAACGGGATTAAAGATTCCGAACCCTTGGTGAGACAAGCAGCGGCCACCGGATTACAAGAATCATCCGAGTCAGATAGAATTTCAACCTTAGTCCCATTGCTTTCCGATAGCCTTTTAGCGGTGCGCATAGCAGCCGTAAACGGCCTCATTACTGCCTCTCCCATGCTCCCGGATTCGGCGCGAAGACCATACCAATCTGCATTGATGGAAAGCCGCATAGCCCTGGACGCCAATGCGTTTTTTCCAGGAGGTCGATTTAATTTGGGTCAGCTACATGAAAAACTTGGTAACAAGGATAGTGCGGTTTTAGCCTATTCCGCCGCATTGAAAATGGACAACCGTTTTATTCCCGCCCGTATCAATCTTGCCCTACTCTTGGATCGGATGGGAAGGGCAGAAGAAGCCGAAAGCCATTTTAGAGCTTGCATTCATTTCAATCCTGAATACGCCGATGCCTATTACTTTTTGGGATTGATTCTGGCAGGACAAAATAAATTGGATTCGGCAGCCCAGTACATGAAGTTGGCTGGCCATAAACTTTCACGAAACTCGCGGATCCAATACAATCTAGGACTGATTTTACAAAAGCTTAACCGAATGGACGAGGCTGTTACAGCATTGCAAAATGCCATAGCAATTAGTGGTGAGGATCCTGAGTACCTATATACCTTGGCCTGGCTTTACACTATCATTAAAAAATGGAACAAAGCCATGGAAGTGCTTCCCCGCTTGGCTTCCGTCGCGCCGCAGCATCCTGGATTGGCTGGATTAGAAAAATTAGTGTCCCAAAATCACAAAAGCGAAGTCAAAAAATAAGTTGCAGGAAAAAACACATGCCAACAATTCAACCGATTAATGAGATTGCAGAAGCCATCAGCTGGCGATTTCCAAAATTTTTGCAGGAATGTCCGTT
>JAYSRH010000402.1:0-7653 GCA_043721115.1 Fibrobacteria bacterium
TAATGATGGTGCTATCAAATTTAATGGTGATCTGGCACTGAAGAGAAAAAACCAAAGCAGGGAGTTGAAAAATAGTCCTGGAAGTTTGGAAAGCTGCAGATGCTTTGGCCATGGCCCGGGTACCCGCACCTGCAACGCTGCCAGGTGCCAGATGGAAGGCTTGCAACCCCAAAATACTGTCAGCGACGGACGGCACCTGTCCAATGTCCTCGGACTGCTTGGTTTCGCTGAGATAGGTCCTGACTTGGGCGTTGATGCTATTGGGAAAATCATCTACGCCTACCCGCCGCTCATCCGGTTTAAAGCAACCAGTTAATATTCCAATTGATGTCACGCCCATCAAAACAGTCATTGGCCAAGTGATTATCCTGCGCATGTTACTTCTGCTCCTTGACGTGGGTGCGAGGAAAATACTGGACGTTGAATTGCATAACCCGATCGGGTTTGTTCTCATTTTTGGCAAGATTGAAAACATCCTCCCGGAATTTTTCGATCCGCTTCTGGATTTCCACATAGGTTTCTGCGCTTACAGTAAGCAACCCAGAGGAAATATGCCGCTCCTCTTTTGGAAAGGCAAACAATGCATCGGCAGCCTGCACCACCCATTCCCGATTGAGTCTTTTCACCAGGTCTCCCATCGATGCTGCCGGCTCTTGGTTCTTGAAGGCGGGGTGATATCGGCCGTCTTTGTCCTGTTTGAGCAACTCCCATTCGCAAAGTTCGCGCACGCATTTTTTCAAGAGGGCCACGGGAATCGCCGGCCGGATGAAGCGGGCCAAGTCCTCATAGTTGCCGCGGAAATCGTAGACTTGGATGGCAGAACGGATCAAAGGATAGTGGTAGTCTTGATAATATTTGCTGTTGGTCGGATTAAGCCGCACAAAGTTGCTGCGGTTGCGTCGGAAAAGCATTTGCTCGTACAATTCCTGGCGCTCGGCGGGGCGTTTGCTTTGCCCATAGGCAACCAGGAGTCGAAAGTAATCGGCCTCCGTTGATTTGAGTCCAAATACGACGATGAGCTTTGTGGCCGCAGAATCGCTGAGCGTTCGCTTGCCTTTTACGACGTCGTTGAAATAACCGGGATTGGTGAAACCGGCATCCGCCGCAAGCTTGCGATGCGTGTACTTGCCTTTATCTGGAGGCTGAGGGGCATGGCGCTTTTCTTCGAAAGACTCTTCCAGGAACTTGCGGAAATCCTCGTATTGGTAAACGTCCATGACCGTCCTTTATAAGTTCGCCCCACACTCGGCCTGCACTCGATCAGCCAAAGGTTTGCGCAGCGCATTACTTGAAACGCTGGTTCCATGGAAGAGTATACACATCGACTCTCAAAATGGAAAGTAAATAATAAATAAAGATTACAAAAGCAGCAAAAAATAGCCTTAAATAGGTATATTATTGATTTTTGAACAATATTAACAAAAAATATCAATTACAGTTTTGTCGATGCTTCCAGGTTATTTAGTGGTATCCGAGGGTGTGAGTTCCCTTGAACTCTGCCGCGTGATTCTTGCGGTCCCGGTATTTCTTACCCTTCAAGGGCGTATTAATGACAATAGTTTCTACAGCATCCGTAAGCACATTATTCCAATCCGATTTTTCCATCATGAATTTGAAAGTCGATGCCGTTTCAATCCACCCGTAAGCCACGGGGGCATTTGCTGGGTAATCCCAAATCAGGAAGGTGCCCGACAAGTGCAGGACCTTAGGCTTGGGGACCAGCAGTTCTCCGGCGACATAGCCAACCAAGAGAATAGTGGCCGCATCCTGCTCTTGCTTTTCCTCCACTGTAAAATCCAGATGACTTATCTGCAATCCAAGATCCGGTTCAATCCCAACTTTCCGCAGCAGTTCCCCGCCCGGAAAACGAAATTTTACTGGAATCAATGCGCCCTCAGGAAGAATGCTTCCATCGGGTTGAATGTACAGCTCGGGTAATTGCAGTATCGTATCCTTATAAACGAGCGTGTCCGGGCGCAATCCCGAAAGTCGTTCGGGAGTGGCCTCCGAAATCGACTGCAATGGGTCCATGAACAACCCAGCTATAATTACCGCTGGATCATAAATGCTGTCCCGAGTCTGCTCTCGGAACGCAGTCTCGAAGCCGCCGAGATCTTCAATCACTACATCAACCAGGGGAAACACTAACAAATTTCTCCCCGCCAAATTCGAACCATGGTACACGGGATTCGTTCGCACAGATTTGTCTGAAGCTGCACAGCCGAGCAGGCAGAGTGTCAAGCCAAAACGATAAAGTGATTTCATACTTAGCTTTCGGAGCAAGTAAATTAGTTTTAAATCCGCAATTACCTGAACATTTTTAGAATACATAATTGACTGAAAGTCCTGGGAAAATAAACGTTCCCGTTTTATTGTATTCATTCACTGTCGAGGAAAATTCTTTCCATATTTCAAAATCGGCCCCAAGCTTGAGTACGAATCCATTTTTCTCACCAAAATCTTTCAAGTATTTCAGCCCACAGTAGCCTCCAAAAAATTCAGGCGCTACAAGAAACCATTGGGGGGTATAGTTCTTTCCATTTATGCTTCCAATTTGGAATTTTAAAATATTTCTTTCGTTTTCCGATTTTAAAATATTCCAATTTATTCCCGCGGAAAACAGTGGTGAACCTGGTATTCCTCCAATATCGGCGGCGAATTCCCCAAATGAATATTCAATTTGAAGCCCCGCCAAGCCGTTATCAGAGCCGATGCCTGCACCCACCGATAAATTATTTGAAAATAAATTCGTGGAGAATCCAATTATTAAAAAAAATATCGAGTTGCAAATCTTTTTTGCTTTCATCTGCATCTTTTAAATTGAGTAATCTTTAGACGATTCGGGACCTGCTTCGGTTACCGGTTTGTGTGTTAAACAGTGGAAGCGGTGGATTTATCCCGACCGGAAAGCTTGACTTTTAAGTCATGGATTTTCACCATGAGTTGCATGGGGCTCAGCGAATCGAGATCCAAACTCATCATTTCCTCATAGGATTGGCGATGGAGAGGGTTTTCTGGATTCACTTGTGACGATTGGAACAAATCTACTTGTTGCGTTACCGGAGCAGGTATTTTTACCCCAGCCCCAAAACCCGCACCCGCTGCCATACCATGGCTTTCCAGCTCTGCCAGTATTTTCCAGGCCCGATTGACCACAGCATTGGGAACGCCGGCCATCTTGGCTACATGGATTCCATAACTGGAATCGCAGCCTCCTTCAATCACCTTACGCAGGAATAAAACCTGGCCGTCCGCCTCTTTGACGGTAACTTGTACATTACGTAGGCGCTTAAGGCACTTTGCTAGTTGGGTCAATTCATGATAATGGGTCGCGAATAGAGTGCGGGCCGCGATGCGTTTGTCCTCATGTAAAGCTTCGACAATGGCCCAGGCCAAAGCCAATCCGTCAAAGGTGCTGGTCCCGCGGCCGATTTCATCCAGCAGTACCAGGCTGCGGGGAGTGGCGTGGTTGAGGATGTTGGCGGTTTCAATCATTTCCACCATAAAGGTGCTTTGCCCTTTGGCCAGTCGGTCGGTGGCACCCACGCGCGTGAAGATACGGTCGACCAGGCCAATGTGGGCTTCTTCCGCCGGTACAAAGGAACCCACCTGGGCTAGCAGGGTGATGAGGCCTACCTGGCGCAAGTACGTGGACTTACCCGCCATATTGGGCCCGGTAATAAGCAGGATTTGTCTTTGCTGCGTATCCAGTTCCACATCGTTGGCGATATACATTCCTTCTTCCGTGATCGCTTCTACAACTGGATGGCGGCCGTTCACGATGCGCAGGGTAGAGTCCTCGGAAATATGGGGACGGGAAAAACGCAGGTCACGGGCCGCCAGGGCCAAGCAGCATAAGACATCCACTTTACCAAGGGTTTGTGCCGCTTCCAGAATGCGGCCGGCTGCGGCGTTGATCTCCTCGCGCAGGGTACAAAAAATTCGGTACTCGCAGGCATTGATTTCGCCTTCGGCACCGAGGATGCGGCTTTCCCATTCCTTCATTTCCGGAGTGATGTATCGCTCCGCACCCACCAGGCTTTGTTTGCGCATGTAACTGGCTGGAACCTTGCCCTCTTGCGCTTTGGTGACTTCGATATAATATCCGAAAACCTTATTGTATCCGACCTTCAAGGTGGTAATGCCCGTCGCCTCGCGTTCCCGTGCCTGCAAGCCATTGAGCCATTCGCGACCTTCCCGGATGCCATTTACAAGTTCATCCAGTTCGGGAAAATTCCCAGGCTGAATCATTCCGCCTTCACGAACAGTTAGCGGGGGCCTTTCCGTCAATCGTTTCAAAAGAGAAAGCCCTAGGTCGGCCAGGGCTTTCAGCGGCTGGCGGCATTTTTGAAACAACTCAGCCTCCAAACCAGAAAGCCTGTTGCCCACCTCAGCGGCTTCCACGAGGGAGTTCCCCAATCCGACCAAGTCCCTGGCATGAACGCGGGCCGCACCGCATTTGGCGACAATGCGCTCCATGTCATTGATGGCCTGCAAATGTCGTCGTAAGTCTGTATGTATTTCTGGTCGGTCCAGCAATTCTTGAATGGCATCCAGTCTCAGTCCGATTTTTTCCGGATTGAGCAAGGGATGTGTCAGCCAGTATTTGAGGGCGCGGCCACCCATGGCGGTTACGGTGCGGTCTAAGAGGTGAAATAGAGTTCCGCTTTCATCATCACCATGCAAGGGTCGGATCAGTTCCAGATTTCTAACCGTGGCAGCGTCCAAGGTCATGTGGTGTTCAAAGCGGCTAGCGGTCAAGCGCACCAAATGATTCAGTTCCGACTTTTTATTGTCCTTCACATAAGTCAATGCCGCCGCGGCCGCGCTCAATCCCACCGTCATATGGGCGCAGTCGAAGGCTTCCAAGGAGTGAACCTGGAACTGGCGCTTTAAGGCCGAAATACCTTCGGCAAGCTGGAACAGTCCCTTTGGCAATAGCGTCAGCAATACCTTTTCCTGGTCGCGTAGTTGCGCCAACTCAACGGGTACATCCAGATTTTCAGGAAAGAGGACCTCCTGCGTGCCCAATCGGTACACTTCGTGAATCACCTGCTCCAGCTGACCTTCCATGACTACAAACCGGCCGGTGCTTAAATCCAGGTAAGCCAATCCATAACGCTCCTGACCCGTCGCTGGCAAAGCTCCACGTGAAGGTGTAGCGACGGAATACAGGGAAGCCAAATAATTGTTGGTCTTGGCATCCAGATAATTCTCATTGATAGCTGTACCACGCGTGACGATTTCTGTTACTTCACGCTTGACCACGCCTTTGGCATCGGCAGCATCTTCAACCTGTTCGCATACCGCTACCTTGAGCCCCGCATTAATGAGCTTGGGCATGTAGCGCTCTACGGCATGATAGGGGAAACCGGCCAGTGGAGTTTTATCGGTGCCGCCGTGATTGCGCGCGGTAAGCGTGAGCCCCAGTATCTTGGAGGCTACTATGGCGTCTTCATTGAATAGTTCGTAGAAGTCCCCCATCCTGTAGAGGAGGATGGAGTCCGGGTGCCTGGCTTTGATGTCCAGGTACTGCTTCATCATGGGCGTGGGATTCATGTGGATTCCCGATCTATCGGTGCCGAGTTGTGGTCACTCCAACTGATCCATCGTCAGCTGTTCGCCATCCGCTTCCGGCTGGGCCATTTCCACTAAAGTGCCGTCCGGACCCACTTGCGGGATCAAAGCCTGGGCATTGACAATGGCTTCGAATTCGGAAAGCCGAGGCAAATCGTCCGGCACGCGGCTGATGCCGAAGTAGCGCATGAAGTCGCGAGTGGTGGAATAGGAAAAGGCGTTGCCCAGGGCATCAGTGCGGGCGTTGACATCGATGAGCTTCTTTTCGAGCAGACTCTTCATGCAGCCATCCACGTTGACACCACGAATGGATTCGATTTCCGCTTTTGTGATGGGCTGCTTGTAGGCAATGATGGCCAGCGTTTCGAGGCTGGCCTGGGATAGGCGGCGGGGATTGGCTTCCCGGAACAGTTTCCGTACCCAGGGAAAATAAATCGGCCGAGTGCGCAGCCTGAAGGTGGCATCCACTTCTACCACTTCAAAAGGCATGTCCAGTTCTTCTAAGCGCACATTCACTGTCTTGATGAGGCGACGGATGGACGCTAAATCCCAGTTGTCACCCATAATGTCACGGATGGCTCGGGAGCTTAAATATTCATGGCTGGCGAAGAGGAGGGACAACAACAATTTGTCCGGTTCCGGGGCCCAGACGCTATCCAGTTCTTGTGTTTCAGCATCCTCAGGCGGCTCTTCCAACTGAGCCGCGGCTGCTGGGTCTAGGTTCTCTTCGCTCACAGGGATAAAGTTAACAAATAGGCCTAGTACTTTGGGGATGGACGCGAGGGGAAGCTAGGATTCAATTTCCTCGGCATCGTCGGCAGGGGTGAGTCCCATTTCCAACTCGCGCAAGGCTTGCTCTAATGCATTCTTGACGGCGCGCTCTTTAATTTGCGCCTGGACGATAGCAACCAAACCGGGTTTGAATTCCGGCAATGGCTCCATCTGGTTTTCCTCTATCTTAAGTTCCAACGCAAAGTCGGCGCTGTGCTGTTTGCGATAGACCCAGATGGGCCCCAAAGCATGGCTTTGGCGGAAAAGAATGCGGTCCAATTTGCACAATTCCAGTATGGACATGAATGTCACCACTTGGGCGATGGTGCGCGTGTCATGGGAGAAAAGATCCTCAAAGAGGCTGCGGCCCCGCTCCTGCAGGGCGATTTCTACTTCCTGCATCTTATCTTCGATGGTGACGTCGTCGATCTCGACTTCATGCACGGGAATTTTTGGTTTGGATAAAACGACGCTTCGGAAGGCCACGAGAAGGTCGAAAATACCCGCTTCTTCTTCGGTTTCACTTTCAGGCTTTTCCTCGCCGGTGTCATCACGACCTCGGCCGAAAGCACCAAAATTCTTGCCCTCGAAGTTGCGCAAAACCCGGGCCGCTTCCTTGAACTTCTGGTATTCCAACATTTGCTGGATCAGGGCTTGCCTGTCCAGTTCGTATTCCATGTCCTCCAGCTCATCTTTTTGGTCGGCGGGCAAAAGTTCCCGGGCCTTGAGTCGCATAAGTCGGGCAGCCATTACCAGAAATTCACCAGCGATGGACAGGTCCATATCTTTGATGCCATCGATATACACCAGGTATTGATCCGTAATCGTCGCAATGGAGATTTCGCGGGGATTGAGTTCGTTTTTCTGGACGAGATAGAGGAGCAGGTCCAGCGGGCCCTCGAAAATGCCCAGTTTCACGGCATAGTCGGCTTCAATTACAGAGGGGGAGGGCGCTTGGGTCATGGGTCCTTCTGATCCCGAAAAACCGGGCTCCAAAAGTTAGCAATTCCACCCGTCCTACCCGCCCTTGTTTGCAGCGGAGTGACCATGATCGCCCTTGAATGACCTTGTTCAGTCTTCCAAGGCTGGAAAATCGTCAAAAAACCCCATAAACTGGAAACGTTCGACTCAGGGTAAAAATCCTACTGCGCGGGCGTTAACCATTTCGCAGCATCCATTCCCAAATGGGTCCGGCATTCTTTGTCGCCAAAAACTTCTACCGGGCTGCCCATCCTCCACTTCCCCTCGGGTAGCAAAACCAACAGGTCTTGAGCGGCATGAAAGGCCAGGTTTAAATCATGGCAG
>JAYSRH010000403.1:0-2964 GCA_043721115.1 Fibrobacteria bacterium
TCGGGATTTCAGCAAGACCAAGCAGGTCTTTGTAGAAATCAAAACCCATGAAGGGACGATGAAGTTGGAGCTGTATCCTCAGAAAGCCCCCAATACGGTTGCCAACTTTATGCATTTGGCGGATTCGGGCTTCTATAAGGGGCTGGCCTTTCACCGCATCATCGAAGGCTTCATGGCGCAAGCTGGGGATCCTAATGGCGATGGAACGGGAGGACCAGGCTATACCATCGACGATGAACGCAATGATTTGAAGCATGAAGCGGGCACGCTATCTATGGCGAATGCCGGGCCGAATACAGGTGGATCGCAGTTTTTCATTTGTCACATGCCACAAGCCCATCTGGACGGCAGGCATACGGCATTTGGAAAGCTCGTCACCGGCTTCGATGTGCTCACTCGTCTAGAACGCGGTGACCCCATATTGGACCTGAAAGTAACCGAGATCAAGTAGCCTTACTACTTTTTCCGATTCATAGGAAGCGGGCAGTCAAATGGCTCCGGTAAAAAAGAACGCGAAACCCAGTAAACCTGCGCCCAAGCTCGTTAAAAAGAACAGTGCGCCTGCTTCCAAAGCAGCCAAGAAAGATCAAGTGACTGCAAAGCCCAAAGCAACAGTGAAACAACAATCCGCTAAGGGGGCGAAAGTGCCCCCACCAAAAGCGGCCAAAGCCCCACCAGCCCCAGTAAAAGGATCCTCTAAAGCTAAAGATGCTAAAGATGTAAAGGGTGCAAAGGAAGTTAAATCCACAGCTAAGAAGGCTCCCGTTAAACCGGTTGCACCTCCAGCCAAGAAAAACGTCGTTCCCGTTAAAAAACCCATTGTTGCTCCGCCAGTTGCTAAAAAAGAAGCGCCTGCGGCTAAGGCTCCGGCGCCCAAAAAGGGTGTACCGACTAAAGCTGCCCCTGCAGTAGGTGCTGTTAAAGCCGTCGCTGCGGTCAAAGCGGTCAAACCGGAACCGGCTCCCAAGCCAGAAAAAGCTCCTAAACCTCCCAAGATCCCACGCGCCAAATCGACAAAACTACCGGCCCCCAAAGGGCCGATGGAAAAAGCCCAGCGCAGTCTTGCAGCTACGGCAGCCAGAGCTGCGGCTAAGGACAAGGTGCCGCCTACCAAGGCTATGGCTGCTGTAAAAGCGGCTGCTACCAAGGCTCCAACTGTTGCCGATGTCAAACCGGTTATCAAGAAAAATCCCAAAGCTTTTTTCCATGAAATTGTGGTTGGCGGAGAACGCATTATCAAGCGTGGCGACAAGACTACGGTTTCACCTGCGCCTGTCGATTTGCAAAATCGCCGCCGGGGTGGCGGACCGGAAGAAAGTCCGGAAGAATTGGTGGAACGCATTGAGCGGGAGCTTGAGCATCAACATATTTTCAAGCGCAACATGCTTCGTCCCCAGCTTTGCACCAAATGTGGCCTCAACTCGGTTTCTGAGCGTTTTACCATCGACAAAGAGCTCGGCTATTGCGATGATTGCGCAGAGATTCTCCATTTGGGTGAAACCAAAGAAGCTCGGAAAACAGATTTCCACGCCGCTACCTTAAAAAAGGAAGGCGATGGAGCCACGAGTGGCAAAGGCGATGATGACGAAGATGAAGACGACGACGATGAGGACGCCCCTCCCAAGGGCATTCCCGATATCGACGTCTAAGTACTGGTGGATGCGGGCCTTGATTTTAGGCCTCGCATTTGCCTTCGGCTCCCCGGTTTCCGCAGGGTATTTGGACGACAAACAATACCCGATTGTCACAGACACTACTTTCACCGCCGATGCATTTATTCTGGAGCAAGCCAAATTCTGGTGCGCCATTTATTTGGATGTTGGCGAAGACGAAGGTTTGATCCACGATCCATTTTACCCGGACATGGTATTCAAGAAAATCACAGCTCCCGGTTACGGTCGAAATGCATTGAAGTCAGTAGAGGCCCAGATCGAAGTGCAGCGGCAGGAGATCCGAGCCATGCTGGCTAAAGACTCGTCGCTTTGGACGCCTGAAGAACGTGTTTTAAAGTCTCGCTTCCCGTACTTTTGGGACAGTACCGCCATTACCTTGTCGCTGGGACGGCTGAGATTTCAGCGCGGTCTTAAAGCCAAGTTTCGCGCAGGCTTGGAACGCTCGTATCGCTACCTGCCGTTGATCGAGTCTACGCTTACAGCGGAGGGAGTTCCCGCTCGGCTCAAATATCTACCGCACGTGGAATCTTCCTTTTACCCTTATGCCTATTCCAAAGTGGGAGCTGCGGGGATGTGGCAGTTTATGAAGTCCTCAGCCAGGCGGTATTCCGTGAGTGTCGGATACTTGGTGGATGACAGGCGCGATCCCTATGTTTCTTCACGCGCGGCCGCACGCATGTTGGCCCAAAATTTCGCTCGCCTGAAAAGTTGGCCATTGGCCATTGTAGCATACAATCACGGCCCCGGTGGATTGGCTAGTGCTGTGCGTGGAACCGGTACACGGGATCTCGGCACCATTATTAAAAGTTATTATTCCAACTCCTTCGGTTTCGCCTCCAAAAATTTCTACGCGGAATTCCTGGCTGCCTCCAGCATTGCCTTGCATGCCGATTCCCTCTTTCCCGACTTGAAAAAAATGGAGCCGTTGCGATTTCAAAGTTTGGTCTTGACCAGGCCCATTGACGTCAAACAACTGGGAGCCATGACGGGGCTTTCGCCTGATGAGTTGGAGGAATACAATCTTGGTCTAAGGCCGGCCACGTTTAGGGGCAACACCCAATTGCCAAAAGGTTTTGTTTTACGACTTCCGGTAGGCATAGAACCCGTTGCCTTGGAGACCAAAATTAGTGGTGGACGAGCCATCAATGATAAGACCGGGAATGTGGATGCGGATGCCAAGCCGATCGCCATTCAAACCATTAAATCCGGACGCAAACCTAAAGTCGCGAAAATTTCCGAAAGCGACATTGCCTCCATCCGTCCTTCTGACGAAACACAGGAAGTCAAAAAA
>JAYSRH010000404.1:0-7645 GCA_043721115.1 Fibrobacteria bacterium
AAGTAGTCTGCCTAGGCCGAAAGCCGTTTGCCTAAAGGCGGATGCCCGGGAATAAACTAATTTTCTGACTCGGAGGTACATCATGACATCCCTAAATAAACTGGCCCCCAGCATCTTGAACGCGGATTTCGGGACCTTGGCGGAACAAATCGCAGCTATTGAAGCAGGCGGTGCCGATTGGGCGCATTTGGACATCATGGACGGACATTTTGTGCCCAACCTTTCTTTTGGTCCCGTGATTGTCGAGGCGGTGCGGCGCCATTGTCATCTGCCCATCGATTGCCATCTCATGATATCCAATCCCGAAAAATACGTGGCGGACTTCGCCCGGGCCGGAGCCGATTCCATCACCGTACATCAAGAAGCCACCCTGCATCTGGATTCCTTGGTGCATACCATCAAGGCACTACAGACCAAGGATGGAAAGGCTATGCGAGTTGGAGTGAGCCTGAATCCAGCCACACCTATCGAAACCATCGATCATATGCTGATGGATTTGGATCTCGTCCTAATCATGTCCGTGAATCCTGGTTTTGGCGGACAAAAATTCATTCCTTATGCGCTGGAAAAAGCCCAAGCTTTACAATCGCGAGCCAAGGCCTTAGGAAAAACGTTGGATATCCAAATGGATGGTGGAATTGGACTCAAAAACGTAGAACAAGTTCTAGCTTCCGGCGTAAACGTGGTGGTTGTAGGAACGGCCATCTTCCGGTCCAGTAACATACCCGATACCTGCCGTGAATTGAAGAAATTGATGGCGTGAATGAAGGGCTGTGCTTTGCAAGCCCGTATCAAACTCGCAAACATCCCTCAACTCAGCAAACATCCTAGCCTTGACGCACCAGCTGAACCGCGAGATTCCAGGCCGCGATCATGGAA
This sequence comes from Fibrobacteria bacterium, assembly GCA_043721115.1. Classification (GTDB taxonomy): domain Bacteria; phylum Fibrobacterota; class Fibrobacteria; order UBA11236; family UBA11236; genus Chersky-265. Next base: position 880 of record JAYSRH010000404.1, read on the forward strand.
TCGGGTTTGGCTTTTCCTTCACCGGCAATGTCGAAAGCGGTTCCATGATCGGGAGACGTCCGTACAAAGGGCAATCCCAGTGTGCAGTTGACGCCATTGGCGAAGTCCACCGTCTTCATCGGTCCAAAGCCCTGATCGTGATACATTGCCAAAACCGCATCGAACCGGCCTTGTAGGCCCATGTGGAATACCGTGTCCCCGGGAAAAGGGCCCAAGGTGGGATACCCTTCGGATTTCAAAAGTTCCATGGCTGGTCGTAGAATTTCGATTTCTTCCCGTCCGAATAAACCGTTTTCACCCGCATGGGGATTGACGCCCGCGAGGGCGATGCGAGGATGTGCGATACCTTTCGCCAAAAGCGTTTTCCAAGTGAGCTTGACCACTTCCTGGATCCGCGGAATGGTGATAGCATCCAGGGCTTTGCGCAGGGGAAGGTGATCTGTGACATGGCTGACCATTAATTTGGGATGGACGAGAGCCATGATAATAGTTGGAGCGCCGGTCATTTTTTCCAATATATCGGTGTGACCCACATACGCATGATCGGCCAAGTTCATGGCTTCCTTGTTGATGGGCGCGGTTACGATGGCGAAAGCGTCTCCAGTCAGACAGCTTTCCACGGCATGCGTAAAATAATGAAACGCAGCGTTGCCACAAAGCGCCGAAACACGACCCAATTCAAAATCCCCGCTGCGAATCAATCCCATGCTGCGCACTTTAATCCGGCCTTTGCGGGGAGAATCATCGGGGCCAAATTCCATTTTGATACCCAGCGAAACAGTAGTCTCTTCCAGAATCTCCCGCTCACCAATAACAACAGGCTCAAGGTCGTTGTTGGCGTCGAGCACCGCCATTCGGGCCAGGAATTTTACGACAACCTCCGGCCCAATGCCGGCGGGATCGCCCATGGAGATGAGGATTTTTTTCATACCCTCAAAATAGGTAGGAATGGCTATTAATCAAATAGTACCAGTACCTTTGTACCTGTGCAGAAATAACTCCCCTCTAAGGATTCATTCTGTCAGGAGATCCAATGCCAATCCAACAGTTACTTCCATCTCAACGATTCATGCGAATCTTCCGTTTTTCTTTCCTGTTCCTCTTTATGGTTCCATGGAGTTATCGACCTGCTTTTTCAAAAGAAATTTGGATTCCAGTTCAAACGCGTGCATCGTGGGCACCGGATGATTCTTGGGGTCCTCACTTTGGAAAAGGCCAATCTCGTTTTGCGTCGACCTGGTTTGGAAGGCCTTATTTGTCCATGGGCGACTCGCTATTTTCCGGCGATTCAACAGGTGAAGCGTGGACCGCAATAGGTTATCAAAAGCAATACTTGTATAAAAGTCCCACTCCCCTCTCGATAGGATATGACGGATGGGTAGCTTGGGGAAATTTGATACGATCGGATAGCGGGGCGCCCTGGATCAACCCCACTGGTATGCCCGGGTACCCCACCGCACTCCGAATCTTGGGTGAAAATCGAATCCTTTTGGGATTTGGATACGAAACCATTTTGCTTTCGTCCGATGGGGGCCAAACCTTAAATAGAAAGTTTGTCGGAGGTGGTTATAGTTCTATTGTCAGTATGCTGGGAGGTACTTGGGGAGGGTGGGAATTTGCGGCTATAGAACGGCGTGGCATAGCATTTAGCGTGGACCATGGATCGAATTGGAGCACGTTAGGAACAAAGCTTTCCAGCTATTCCGATAGGGATTGTGCCACCGTTTTAAACGGCGATTATTTGACTTTGGAGCAAAGACCCTACCAGCAAATCGTTTGGGGGATCAATCGATATTCAACTGGACAACCTATTTTGCTGAAAATCCTCCCTGGCTATTTCGAATTCGATTCTGTGACCGTGCATTGCCAGGAAATTTCAGGTATTTCCAGCGACATTGTTTCTGCCTTTGCCGTCAACCATGACTGGTTCACTTCGGGTTATAAAATTCCTGGTTTAATTTGGCTTGGAACCTGGGGCCAAGGCCTGTTCGTAAGCAAGGACGAGGGTAAAACGTGGGTCGCCGACAATGAAGGCCTTAATAGTTTGTTCGTGGAAGACATTTGGATTTCCACGCGCGGCACCGCTCTGGTTTTGACCAAGGGGGGCTTGTTTAGAAAGGCCGAAACAAACCCGACTTCCGCAAAAAGTCTGATGCAAACTACCAAGAAAGTTTCACCGGACGCGATTATCTATGGAACTCGTGTGTTACGCTCTAAATCCGGAACGCCCTATACCATCGATGGGCGCGGCATTTTAATTAGGTAAACTCATTTTGCGGCCAAGCGCATTATGGACTGCATCGATTCGCAAGGCTCCTTTATACGACTGCGCCTTCTTAGTCAATGATTTTTCTTTACCAATAATCACGGTTGGACTTCCCGACACGGTCACCGCGCCCGAGAGTTGTGGCGCAAGCAGAGAGAGCGGACAAATTAGCTTTGGGTCGCAGTAGGGTATGGAAGTCGTCAAGATTTGATAAGTACCGCTTGGCAGCGCGGCCATACTTAACGTGGGGCCATAGTCTTTGAGAATTGCAGGGCAAAGAATTCCAATTCGAAACCGATTGGTAAAGGATACGTAGATGGCATGACCGTCAACCAGCACAACCGGATTGGTAAATTCATTGGCACATGTCCAGAGATTGTTTGTGACCAACATATCAAAGCTTTTGGCCGGGTCCACTTTTCCTGGCCGGATGGCAAAGGGCAAACTCGCGGAATCCTTGGCAAACAGCGTGCCCACATTTTCCAGAATTTGCGGAATCATACAGGCGGGCGTGGAGTATCGGCACGCCGGTTCCAGGGACGCGGTAACGGTATACTGCCCTGCCTTAAGCGCCGGCAGTTCGAAGTCGGTTTTGTAATCATGGTCACCGGCCGTGCATTTGGCCAAGGGATCGTTGACAGCCATGACCGTCAATTGAATGCTGCCATTTGTCACAGTTGTTTGGTGATGGGAAAACTGTGGATTACACAACGAAGATTTTCCAGACAGGGTAACCTGAAAGGATTTTCCCGATTCCACTTGGTTCGGATTGATGAAAACGGTTTGCACCTGGGTTTGCGCCCACAGAGTAGCGGACAGGATACCGGCACTAACGACCATGCGGTTGAGTAAATAAGTCATGAATCTTCTCCTTCAGCTAAAATTGAAATGGACAGCATCAGTCTTTGCGCACGACCGGCAGAATATGAATTTCTCCAGTAGGCCCCTGCACACGGAGCAGGTAAAAGCCGCGTTCTATTTGGACCCCGACATTAAGGCCAACTCTTGGATCCGATCCGGAGTGAAATTGAAAGGCTTTGAGGATTCGGCCCGTGGTGGTCAAAAGCTCCGCCCGCCACGCGCCTTCCGGTTCACTCGGCATGAACAGGTGTATGCGTTCGCCTTGGAAGAATGCCGAAGTCACAGAGGCCGCCGGACTTTGGGAAAGGAGCGCTGTGCCAGCGGCCACGACCAAGGTATCGAAAGGGTCTGGCAGAATAGTTAGAATCGGGCAAGGCGGTACATTAAGTTGGCATGCCTGGAGTTCAATGGCGCGAACCGGGTAGGATCCAGGCTTTAGGCCCACCATGTCAAAGGCTGGTCCGTTTGGATAAATGTCCATAATACACAGGCGTTCAGGATGGTTTTCAATCAAGAATGTCGACCAGATTTCACCGTTCTGGAGGTTGATGGAAGTATGCGAAAAACTGGTCTGGCAATTTCCGTACTTATTGTTGAGTAGCTGCAGGGAAAAACTTTTCCCGGGAGCGACCTCTTTATCTTTCAGAGACCAGCCCGCTTTATCGGACGCGGTTCCCACCACCAAAGTGCCCGCATCCACGCCTGGAATGGCCGCAAAAGGACAATGCTGGGCCGCACAAGCTGGCAGTCTAAAGGCTTTTACTGTATATGTGCCGGAATGTAGACCAGGCAAACTGAAGGCGGGTCCGTACGGCCTATAAATCAAGGGGCATGCGGTTCCAGCCGGGGCATCGTGATCGAGAAAGGTCAGGGAGATGGCGTTTCCATTCACGGAAGCGGAAAGCATATCGTAGGTTGTGCCACAATTGAACTGGTAGGTGAGCAAGTCCAGCGTGAACGCTTTGTCAGCCGCAGTTTTGGTAGGATTGATGGAATAACTGGAATCCACCGCTGCCTCGGAGGGTAGTACCCATGCGACAATCAGGGCCAATGGCAACAACAATGCCCGGCGGTTTTTCCAATGTCTTTTTAAGTGTAACATAGGTGATACTCCCGGTTAACCAGTTGTACTATTCCCTTCGTACTACTGGAATGGACCGCAACTCTCCCGTTGGTGAATGCAGTTGCAGCAAATAGACTCCCTTGTCCATGATAACCCCGGCATCCAGACTTAGGGTTCCCCCATTTTGACTCTTCCCATCGACGTTAAAAGTATACGTTGACTGAACGCGTCCGGACAAAGCTATCAGCTCTAGCTTCCATGTGGCGCCGGCTGAAAGGGGCTTTGAGGAAGAATTGGAGGGTTCCTGTAGAGTCAGGTGCAGACGTCCTCCCTGAAAGTATGCGCTCGGTCTGATCGTTCTTTGCGGTTGGACCAACATGCCGGTTGTCCCCGTGACTGTCAAAGTATCGGATAAAACAGGAATTTCCGGTATCTTGCAGAATGGAGGTGTGACCAGGCACGCCGGGAGCTGGGTAACATAGAGCGGATATTTGCCCGGTTTGAGCGCGGCCATGTCAAAGCTTGGACCCCAAGGAACAATATTGACGATGCAAACCCTGTTTGGATCCACTACCGGAAAGAATCGCGTGTAGATTGCGCCATTCATTACACTTACTGTTTGATTTGAAAAGCTGGTCTGGCAGTTGCCAAATTGGTTGTTCAGCACTTGCATGGAAAATGCCGAGTTGCCAGGAACCTGGTTGTTTTTGAGAAACCAGCCGGTCTTGGTCGTGACATCCTCTACAACCAAAGTACCGGCATCACCAGGCGTTGGCGCAATTTTACAGCCTTGGGCGGCGCAAGCGGGTAAGCGATACGCCGTGACCGTGTACGTGCCAGCTTTAAGAGCCGCCATATTAAACTTCGGTCCGTATGGCATATAGATGGCCGGGCAAATGCTCCCGACGGGGGCTTCATGATCCAGAAATGTCAGTGAAATGTTGTTTCCATTTACAGCGGTTGCGAGCATGTCATAGGTTACGGCACAGTTGAATTGATAACTGAGCAGATTGAGATTAAAATCCTTGCCTGGCAAAGTTTTGGTGGGATTGATGGAATAGCTGATTGCGCCTGCCGGACTGACTTCCAAGACCCCGGCGTATTTGGGCGTAACGGCCATTTCACACGGGGGCTTCGCATACAGGCATTCGTACATCTGGGTCGCCCAAACCTCGTACTTGCCAGCCTTGAGGGCCGGCATGGAAAAGATCGGAGCAACAACTGGAACAGCAAACAGCGTATCCACTACGGGTGAATTTTTTATCCAGATGGGTGGATCCATAAAAATGATCTGTCTAACGACAAAGGAAAGATCGATGCGGCTTCCAGTTACCAATACGCTTTCCCTGGAAAATGTTGCGGCCGAATTCCACGTTCCTCCGATGAGTGAAAGCTTAAAGGCAACAGCAGCGGGAGCAGGATTGGGAGAAACAGAATAAGCTTGAGGCGGAATTGTTTGAGACTGAATCGTCTCAGGCATAGACAACGCGCAAGCGAACGCCAAAAAAAGTGTAGCAGCCTTAATGCGAAATAGAGATAGCATTGGTAACCCCCTCCTCATGTGTAGTGCATAACATCATATATAATAACACTTTTATAAGCAAAATAATCCATATATAGCGATAAAATTCAATTAATCGTAGTGTACATATACGATAAAACAGCGATTTTTCTCGAATTTCAGGCCAGCATGGCCGATTTCACCAAATTTTCAAATCGTGGTGTAATGAAAATCCGGTATCCAGCTTTGGCTAGGCATGTGAGCCAGGTCACAGGTACTGCCTCAGTGTGATCCTGCTCAACTTTTTTTGGATATAACGCAGGTATTCTTTGGATAGAGAAAAACGGTGGACAAAACATTCCGCCCCCTGTTCAAGGAGAATCGCATGCATACCAAGAAGTTTACCCACGGATGGACGCTCGGACTAGGAACCCTGATATGCCTGTTGGCTGTGGGCTGTTCGGGCACTCACGGTATGCCTAATCAACATGATTTAGACATGCGCCTGATCCGTGCCGCAGAATCCGGTCGAGTCGAGGAAATGAAGGTACTGCTCCGCCGCGGTGCCGATATCAATGCCACTGATGCGGAAGGCTGGACTCCCTACTTGGCCGCCTCCACCATGGGCCGCCTGGATGCTATCCGGATTCTCAAAGCGTTAGGCGCCAGAATCCTGGTGGACGAGGGCGCGTTGGCGCTTCAATAGTACCAGTCAGCCCTTTCACTAGTGTGGGCGGATTTAACTACTCTTTTCAAATAGATTGGCCAGTTTGGAGGGCTTGGCTCAAACGCCCACCTTCCGTTGCAACAATTTTAAGCAGGAACGCGCAACATGCAGCTTTTACAGACCTGGAACCCTGATACCTATTCCCGAAACGCTCGATTTGTAGCCGAACTCGCCACACCTGCAGTGGAGTTGTTGGCACCCGTATCCGGAGAGCGCATTTTGAACCTCGGATGTGGCGATGGATTTCTGACAGCAAAACTAGCCGGCATGGGTTGCCGCGTTTTGGGAGTGGATGCGAGCGCTGCACAGGTTGAAGGCGCACGGAAGTTGGGAGTAGCGGCTGAAGTG
>JAYSRH010000405.1:0-2964 GCA_043721115.1 Fibrobacteria bacterium
CACGCTGCGGGCGTTCGCTTCGGGGGGAAGCCCCACTACGCTCTCGTCCTCGCGTTTCGGCCCTAATCCAAAAAACCACGTCACCCTGGGCAAACGTTATACGCAATTCTGCCCCGAAGTGTTTTCTTCCAAGCCAATCGCTTGGAAGAAAATTTTACAAACCCAATTTCCTTGGGGGGGGGTAAAGAGGTGCAAGACAATTACAAATAGCCCTTGAATTTTGTGTCAGATTCTAGTATTTCTGAAACCCAGTTAATCAATCAAAGGTCGCTAAAGAAATGAAAAATAGATACTCAATGAAAACCATGTACAACGGTATCTTCTGCTGCATGTTTTCTGCAATTGTCGTAAATGGTTGCTTTAACACTGAAGGGCCTGAATCTTCAAACAGTGATGCTGTTAATCCTATCAAAAATGCGCGGCCCTTGACAAAAGAAGATCCTTTTACGCCTGCGAATATGAAAAAAGCCCTGGTCGATCTGGTACAAAATCGGTCCAAGGACCTCAGCACTTTGGCTAAATCTGCTGCACTTTCGGCAATAGATAGTATCACTATTGAGCCCAATTATATATATGTAAGATTTCTGCCCGAGGGTTCACGCCAAATTGATTCACTTAGACATTTTGATTCCGCTATAGTCCTGTTTGATCATCCGCTTTCTTATTCATCCGAAGACTCTTTGGTTCAAGTGCTAGACATGGACTCGTCTTGGTCTGATTCAACTGTTTCATATTACGCTACAGTACCATTTGAATATACGTTGCCAAAAGACATTAGTTATAAAGTGCTTAAATCGTTATTTCTTGTACAACCCGTTCTTACGCAAATAGAGACTGATAGTCTTCTCATGATAAGAGACACTTCGGCAGCGTTGGCTAAGGTAGGGGCTGAGACAAATCTGACAAGGCTCATCAAATTACTTTCATTTTTGGACATTTCATTTCCTGAGCTAGAAGCCACTTCCTTTCGATTGACTGGAAATCAAATTGATTCAGTACCTGGTAATCCTTCCAAGTCGCTTGCAAAAAAATCCCTTTCTGGCTGGTCGCGTTGGAGGCCAACGGGAACTCTAAAATATCGCGATACAAAATTAGGTGATATTCCTGTAGTTGGCGTTCGGGTAACAGCTGGGTATTCATACTACTGGCGGTCTTCGAAAACCGATGCTAACGGATATTTTTCAAGTCCTGAACGCTGGACCTACAGCGTAAAATATGAGGCGCATTGGGATGCTGATGACTTTCTTTTGGAAGATGGAGATAGTTGGAACGGAGCTGATTTAATGACCGAAGGACCAACGTCCTATTCGGCTTGGAACCGTACTTTTATGGATCAGCACGCCGCATACGCGGCCATTTTTGCAGCAGCCTACAACTATTATTACGGCAATATAGATGGATTGAATCGCCCAAGAGAAAATACTTGGACTAACTTTGCGCTGGATATTCAAGTCTATAATAAAGAGGGCGATGCTTACGGAGTGCATGCGGTTGTACCTTGGCTCGCAAACTGGATGGAAATTTATTTGAAAAGCGGTGGTGCTTACCGACAATCCGAAGAACTTTACGCAACAACAACCCATGAACTCGCCCATAGTGCCCATTACGCCCACTTTTGGACTCGATATACGTGGGTTCCTCGCGATTTTGAGTGGGTAAACTATGTTGGTTCAGATATAGCAGAAACTTTTGCTCGTGGTGTGCAGTGGTGGTTAACTCGTAAAAGATATGCTGAGTATACCGTACCGTTTTATGGTGGTAATTACAAAGGAAATATTGAGGATTTAATCGATGCAGATGGAAATTATGCTAAATCGTTTCCTGCGGTAGGTGGTGAAAATGTGCAAGGTTTTATCATATCCGATATTGAGCTAGCAGCTAAAAAATCTTTTAACCTAAATGAATTAAGAGACAGATTAAAATCGGATTTCCCTTCAAACGGAACTCGTGTGTACACAAATACAGACATGGATGCACTTTTTACATATTGGGGGGGAAAGTAAAATGAGATTTCCTTCCAAGAAAGTGCTTTCCCCTTTTTTTATTCTCAGTATCTTCATTACGGAATGCGGTAATTGGTGTAATGATTGTGACGAGCCAATTGTTTTTTACCGTTATGCCAATCACACATCATATAAACTTATTATGCAGCGAATTGAGAATGGAAAAAGTAGACCTGATTCTTTAGTTGTTCTCAGTACAGATTCTGTTGAAGTTAAGAGTGAATGGTTAAATAGAAGCGAACTCGATAATAACCAATACACCCTACATTTTTATTCCTCACCAGAAAGTTGCTTGGTTTTCAAGGGAAAAATTCAAAGTAACAGTCTCGACATACGCAGTGATAATTATAATGGTTTTCTTGCAAGTAAAAGGAAATATGTTTACCAAATGGCTATTGACACAAATCACCTTGATGCTGCATCACCGTGCTCAACCAATGTATCCACAAAGCTATGAATTAATTTACTAACGCAGGAAAACCTTTCGAATAAACAATTGTGATGGCATTCCATAGAAAAGCGAGGAAAAAAACTAAGACCCCCCCAAGGAAATGTGCGGGGCCGAACAGCGTATAACAAAGCCCAGCCAGGAACCCGTGGTCATGCTTCGCATTGCGGGTTCCCAAATGGCCTGGGAAGACTGCGCGGCAATTCAAACGAAGCTTTGGAGCTAACTTTCTTCGTTAACTTGCCCGGTTGGCTACGTTAGCACCTCAGCTTGTTTTCATTGCTGGTTGCGGGTGCGCGCTCCGGGGTCGGTACTCCCCCCTCCGCGCGCATCCTCACTAATCGCGCATGCCTTCCCAGGCCACTTCTGGCTGGGGGAACGTTAGGCAAAATGGGGCTCGAAAAGTTGCCCTTCAGGCAAGTGATTTAAAACTATTTTTTGGGGGCGGGAAGATAAGAATGAAATCCAAAACTATTACAATGGCTTCGAGTTCTCCCGCTACCAAATGTTCTG
>JAYSRH010000406.1:0-7641 GCA_043721115.1 Fibrobacteria bacterium
AAGTGTCGTCGGGTACCACCAGAGTATTTGTCCCGATGCAAAGAATCAAAACCGTTCTGGCATCGTCCCCGGCTTCCAATTCTACTCGCCCCATCAACGTTCCGACGCGCCGCACAGTATCCTCTCCGGCATGGATTCCGGCTTCAGGCACTGCCAAGGAACTGCGAAACAGGGCTAAAGTATCCTTGCCTGCGGAAAGATTGTACAGACCAGCAGACACGTTCTGAATGCGATAGTTTCCGTTGGCGTCCGTGACCGCAGTTGGATCGGCAGCGTTTTTTTTCAGCTTAGGCGATGGGACATGGTCTACAGGCAGCAAACTGACGAGTGCTCCGGCTACGGGCAATTTGCCGGCGGTAAGGATACGGCCAGAAACCACTCCAGACTCGGTTGTGGACCCCGTCCCTGTCTCATTGCAAGAATACAGGGGGAAAACCACAGTGGCCGCCATAAGGATTCTTTTGAGCAGCTGCATTTTCATACTTCAGTCCTTGGAATATTCTTGGTGATGGGGAAAAAATTCATGTTCAAGTGAAAAACCTGGTCCGATGGTTTTGAATCCGCTTTCGCAAGACTCAAAAGCTTTTTGTTGAAATCCCTGATTTCTGCCCTAATGTTCGCGGCGGTTTCCTGTGATACGCTTAGCGTGGATGTGAGCATAGAAATTTCATTTTCGGGAAAATTGTCCCAAGCTTGGCTGGCAATTCCAAGCATGGCTTGTTGGAATTTAGTGATGGCCACTTTGCGCGAAGGCGCACCCGTTCCGCTGATAAAAGCTTCACTTTGCACGTACTGCCCGGCGACATCAAGCTTCAGAATGCCCAATTTCTCTAGCAATACCAGAGACTTTTTAACTTGAGTACCGGTAATGCCCGGCACAACGCATTTCCCAATGGCGGCGGAAGCATGTCCTTTGGGAAGCATGGGGACCAATTCTCGAATTACGGAATGGTACCACTCTGAATAGAATGCATACTGGTAATCATCAAGGCTGCGAACCTGAACTGATTGCCTGGCTGCCATCATCTTCCCGTAGTAGAAATTTTTTTCCGCTTGAGTCTTGGCTTGATCATAGGAAACCAAGTCTTCAAAATATTCCGTTTCCATTCGATCCAAACCCATAGCTTGGGCTACTTTGATCAAAACAGTTTTAGTTAGATTGCGTTCCCCTTTGATGACATGCAAGAGAAAGCCACTGCTGCCGATTTTCGCTTTTTGCGCGAACACCTGATACGAAAAGCTTTTAACCCTGCTTTTCTTTTCCCGGTAATATTCCAGGAGAAATTCTCGGTAGGAGGTAAAACGATAAATATAGGGCATGCGATACCTATTGTGAGTGGTACAGCCTTAATTTAAACGAATATCGTGGATAAAGGCATGGAATCAAAAACAAATCATTCACATTTTGTGAATGATTAAAGGCGGCTTCATCCCCATTTGATGCGCGTCACTCCTTGGCAGATCTTAAGCGTGTCGATGATTTTCTTCGACAGCTGGAAGACATCGCCGCGATGCAGTTTTACATCGCATTTTAACGTGCGGGTTTGACCGGCAATATCGTAATCCAAATCCACCCGTTGTACACGGGCTCCCGAGTTCTCGAGATGTTTTTGAATGTCCTCATCGGTGATTCCATCTGAGGCCAGGGTGACGGTGATGGAGTAATAGAAATCTTTTTTGATATGCTGCTCCACCAAGGGTAGGGCGAACAAGGCGAACATTGCAATGGCCGTGCCGATACTGCCTAACAGCAATTGTCCGCTGCCAAAGGCTAGACCCAAAATGGTGATGAACCAAAGCACCGCAGCAGTAGTTACGCCGCGCACCAAATGACCTTGCCTGATGATGGCCCCGGCCCCTAAAAACCCGATTCCAGTTAAGATACCGGCTGCCAAGCGCGCCCGATCCGGCCGAAAGACTCCGGTCTGGATGAGGCTTTCCCGGTAAAAGTCCTCGGACAGAATCATGGCGATACACGAGGCAACACAGGCCAGAATGGTGGTTTTAAGGCCCGCTGCCCGGCCATGGCTTTCCCGCTCCAGACCGAGCACCAAACCAGCCATCATGGCAAAACCAATGCGAATTAGGACGTCGTGAAGAGGTAAAGCTGCCGCTAAATTCAAATTTTCCACCCTTTCCACAGGTAACTTTGATTTTAAGCCTCTGTTGGGTAGATTGCAATCCCCAGGTTTCGCCTAAAACCATCTTTGCAAGCTTCAAAAAATAAGTTAAAACTTTGTTGCCCCGCAAATATGGTGTAATGGTAAAATGTGGGCTAAGGAGTACAGACATGAAAATGCCCGCCCATATTTCCCCTTGGTTCAATGACGAGGACCTCTCAAACTGGGTGCGCGAAGCGCCTAGCCTGGACGCTTATAAAAAGCGCATGGCCATTTGGCTCACGCATCGTGGCCCGTTCCATGCCCACCGGGTTTCCGAGCTGCTACAAGTTTCCAAGCAGGCTGTTTGGCTTTGGATCAAACAATACAATGAAGGCGGTCCAGACAGCCTCGATCGCAAGGGCCGCGGTGGCAGACGTCGCGCCTATCTTTCCTTGGATCAAGAGAAAGCCTTAGTGCAACGCTTGCAATCACAGGTTTCCAAAGGTCAAAATCGCAAAGCCAAGGAATTGCTTCCGGAAGTGCTCGAGGCCGTGGGACAAAATGTTTCCGTCGCCTATGTATATCGCCTCATGCAAAGACATGAAAAACGACGCGGGCCGGCTCCAGGGGCAAATGCCGCAGCAAAACTCATGCGGAAACCGGACGACGCCACCGACATGTCCATAGCTTCCATTCTTCCTCCGAGCAACCTGCCTTCTCAAAATCCAGCCCTTAGTTAAAGACAGAATTTTCCAGCGATACCAATGAACGTTTAACCGTTCATTGCCCTATCGCTGATTTAAAGACCGGCTTCAATTCCTTCTAACTCTTTGCCCTGGCAAGATTTATATCACATTTTTTTTCAAATCTGATATATATTCCCAAAAGAAGCGCGTGGGATTTTACAACCGCTGAATAGAGTCCCATTCTGCTTTTGGGTTACCTGGCAACCGGTAACCGAGTCAACAGGCAACGGAAGGGGACTACCGTGCAAAAAGCTGATTCGAATAATTTCTTTTGTGGTATTACAAATTCGATCGTAACCTTGGCCACACGGCTAAAGCCTGGTTTTATTCTCTGCTACCTTTCACTTACCGGCTTCGCAGGTATCATGGCGGTACAAAAGTATTTTGGCCTAAAGTATGAGCCAATAATATGCTTGTGTTTTACAGGTATGGTTTTCAGTATATATACCTTCAACCGTTTTACAGATGCCAAAGAAGACTTTAGGAATGATATAGGAAAATATTTCTTTTTCAAAAATCAAAAATTTTTCTTTCCCTTGGCAGTCGCATCGACAATAATTGTTTTTGGAATATTGATTGTCACTTTGAAGTTGAACTGGCTTCATGTTGCCTTACTACTTTCAGGATTTTTCTACTCGTACCGAGCCTTTCCTTGGTATTCCAAAAATAACGGCCTTCACGTTATCAGGCTTAAGGATGTCATTTTCTTAAAAAACCTCCTTGTCTCTTTCTGGTGGCCAACTTCAATTCTCGCCTTTCCAATATTATTTTCTGGAAGAAGGGTTGACGACTTATTTCTTTTAACGCTTCTAGGGTCGGGGCTTTTCCTCACTATTTTAAATAACACCCTCTTCCATGACATAATGGACGAAAACGGAGATCGGCTTACCGGAATCCGTACACTCCCAACCATATGGGGGTCAAAAAAATCCTATCAATTTCTTTTTATTCTAAATAGCTTGTGGGTTGCATGCATCACATTATTTTTTCTTCAGGGAAAATTAGATTTGGCACACGCTTTATTTTTAAGCTTTTTGACTATATATCCCGCAACCTATATATCCCTCTACCTTTTCCAGAACACCTCTCGATTAAAAATGGAATTATTATCAGAGTCGGATTTAATTTTATTTTCCGTTGGACTCTTTTTCCTAAAATCCTATTAAGGATCAATTCTAATTGACGGTCAAAGCTGGTTGTCGTGGCTGAGGATTGGCTTTTGGAGCAAAGTTACGTTTGTTGATCAAATTACTAAGAACATACTCCTCCGAGAAAATTTCCGGACTATTTCCCATTCCGTGGTCCAAGATATATAGGCTTGTTTCATACCGAGAAACAACACAAATTTTTAGATAGTGAGAGATAGTTTTAAACTGTGTAGTCAATGCCTTTGATCCAACAATAACCGTCATCATAGAAGTGGGGAATTCATTTTCATTCAAATCCGTAACATTTTGAATAATGTAAGGCGTAATGGCAAGATTTTGGAAAACTCGAATCAAAATCGAAAGCTCTTCCATTCCTTCCTTAACAATAACTATGGGATATTTCGTTTGTTTCTGATCTCGCATACTTTCAACATAAGCTGGAAAAGTCATGATCAACTTCATGCCATGTTCGCCTGATTTTTCCATATTCTTAGAATAGGCACTAATTTTACCGCCATGACTTTCCACTATTGTACGCGTGATCGACATTCCCAAACCGGTTCCTCCGGTTGCCTTTTTAGTTGTATAAAACGCTTTGAAAAGCCCTTCCATTTGCTCTTTATTACATCCTGAACCATTGTCTTCAATGCTGACAACTAGTACCCTATGATTCGTAGCAATTTTTACATTAATTTTACAAATATCGCGATTGCTCGCTTCAAAGCTATTCTTAAAGGCATTCAAAAAAACCTGTTCGAGCTTACCCCAGTCACCATAAATAAAATGTTCCTGATCAAGATTCTTTAGTGAAAAAGAATATCGTGTACTAGTAAAATGCTTTTCGATTGTTCCCTTAATCACTTCGGAAATATTGATAGGGTGTGTTTCCAGGATAATAGAGGTACGAGAAAGCTTTAGTATGTCGTCACTGAAAAGTGATAGCCGCTCGACAGTTGAAACGATGTTTTTAACTATGGCCTTTCCTTTCTCAGAAAGGCTCTCCACTTCCTGTAGGACCTGCGCATTTCCAGCAATCATAAACATGTAATTTTTAATCTCATGATTAATAATAGCTGTTGATTCTCCAAGTTGTTTAAGTGCATTTACTTGCTCTAAATCTTTATAGGCAGTTTCCAGCTTGCTAAAATTATTCTCTTTTTCACTCAAGAGCATTAAGAAACGCTCGGTAAAAATCATTGCGCCCATTAGTCCATATCCTAATACTCCTAATGTACTCATGCTGGGAACTGAGGACAGTATGTCAAATGATACGGAAGCCATGTCCAGTGTACCACAAATACAAAGCCATACAAATGCTACAAGGTGGAAAATCAAAATTTTACGTTCGGAAGGTTGAGAATGAATTAGTTTATGAATGATGATATAGTTCGAAAACAAAATGTAGGCGATTACAAAAGGGACGAAAACCACATTGTATAAAATGCCTCCCTGCAATACACCTTTTGATACCAAAAGCATTTTCTCCGAAAGGAATACTGTCGATAGTAGGAGGCTTAAGGTGGCAATTATCGGAATAAATTTTAAGTAGCGAGAGGAAGTTAGGATGAGCAAATACCAGATAGAGAAGGACATAAAAATGCAAGTAATAAAATGAAAAAGCCTTTGCCAAAAAAGAAGCTTAATGGGATCTTTCATTCCAGGAGTAACCCACAGATCAATGGCAACCATGCCACAAAGTAGAATGAGTGAAATTCCGAAAAAACGAAAACTCCTATCAAAGCGCGTCCGCACATCAATCAGGATGAATAATGCGCCCACAGCAAACAGAAATGCGCAAACTATCTGTAGAACCAGGGCCATCGTTTACCGCCGTTTTTGGAAGTACGAAAAGTCTCGGAACTAAATAATACATCCGACCGAAACCATTATTCAACATTAATTCAACACCAAAACAACAGCCTCTTCACACTTTACCGGCTGACATAATGCATTAACGGCGATCTGAATATAACGCTAATTTCTATACTTTCATACCTATCGATATTTTCGTTATGGAGTTAATCCACTTTTTCTAGTATATATAGCTGTCTAGGGCGCAACCAATCCACTTACCGACCATAAAACGCATGGGCTGAAATCACGAAAACTACAGGATGGGTTAGCACAACAATTTAATAAACATATTTGTTCACATCATAATACAGGTCGGCTAATACCCAAAGCGCTCGCCCACTCACAAGGACACTCAATTTCTGCGCCCCTTGTTCAATTTATGGGTATCATATGGGCTTAAGTTTATTATTGCAAAAGCCGTTTCTGCGTTTGCTATTCGACTTTTTCATAAAGGAATCAAAATGCAGTCATTGATCCTATTTCTGCTTTTTTTTCTCGTCCTCGCACCTAGTGTCGATAGCTTTGAAAACTATGAAACCAAAGAGGACGCGGCGGTTTTTCAACTGGACGGCATATTGAGCAGCCAGAAAAAAAATGAATCCGTTTCTACTGAACCTTCAAGTACCCGCTGCTATGGGTTTTCATTTTTTCCAATAACCACAATTGTTGGCCATGACTTAGTAGGAGGCGCAGAGTTTTCGGTATTGCCAAAGCGATTCTTTGATCAGGGGTCAGTCCTAAATGGACCTTTTTTGCAAAGTTATGGACTAGGATTGGGTTATCAAATAACGCATTCTGAAAAGCAAGAGGGCTTTACCTATGGCTTAATCGGAATTGATGGAGACATGCGTGAAATGGGACCAAACAATATTTACGGCGACCTAAGCTATACCCACCAGTTTATTTTTTCAAATAAATTAGTGCTTGGGGGAGGATTTGATCTTCATTTCTATTTTGGGGATTACTTTCCGTATCCAGTAGCTCTATTAGATTGGCAGGTTGCCAAGCATACCAAGCTTAAAATAAACTTTGACACTGGCGAGATAAAGCAATTTTTTTCGGATAATATTAGCCTCTCAATTGGAGCACAATACGATATTTTTCACTACGGATTTGGTAAGCAGAAAGGGTATGTCATGGAATCCACCAGCGGCATGGTGAAAATAGAATATCGACTTGGAAAAAATATTTATGCGCGTATTTTTGCAAAGCGTCAATTCTGGGGTGGCGAATCGATTTGGCTAAAAACTCGGCATGAAATGGAAATAACGAGTAAAGAGGGCGTATCCATTAGGCTTCAATTAGCCTACGCTGGATAAGGAATAAACAGAATTGTACCTTTAATCATGATCGTGGGTAGCTTTTAAATAATTGCCTACTCATTTTTTCGAGTCAATATTTTCAGAACCGTTTCTTCACAAAGAATTTGCTGGTCGTGTGGACTTTTTTCAACCTTAAGTGGGCGCAGCATATAATTCCGGTCGCATGTGTAAACGGGATTGTGATTGAATCCACGACCATTAATCCACTTAGACGACTGAACGTCTGTAATAGATTCGTCCAAAATAAGCAATTTATCCCGCCAATTTTCCGAATTCTTGAATTGTTTTTCGATATGATTGATTCCAACAACAGATAATTTAATCCCAAGATTTTCACAGATAAGAAGCGCTTCTGTTATTAATTCATTTTGATCGGTAACTATAAGGAATTCCTCCCAATTCGTTTTTGAGCCAGCGGAAATTTTATCGGAAATAGGAAGCAAAATATTCACAATCAGGCCGCTTTCCT
>JAYSRH010000407.1:0-7633 GCA_043721115.1 Fibrobacteria bacterium
TGAAGCTGGAAAACGCAGCGCAACTTTTTCAGTTTTTTCTAAACACGCCACCCAGATTATCCTGGAAATTTATGCGCAACCCTTGGGTGAAAAAGCCCAGTATGACTATGCCATGGCTAAAGGCCCGGATGATATTTGGCGCGCTCATTTGGAAAATATCCCTGCTGGCACCTATTACGGCTATCGCTGTTGGGGTCCCAATTGGACGTTCGACCCACTGTGGCAGCGTGGAAATAGTCGAGCCGGATTCTTATGTGATGTAGATGCCAATGGCAATCGCTTTAATCCAAATAAGTTGCTAATCGATCCCTATGCCAGGGAATTCTCCCATGATCGCGAAACCCCGGATATGAAAAATCATTTTCATCAGGATGCGGCAATGTATGGTTCCGGTCCCGGTATATATTCCGGAGTGGGGAATCAACTTTCCGAAGTTCCGAGACGGGAGTTTGACACCGGTCCGTGGGCGCCGAAAGCCGTTTTAATTCAAGAACATGATGCTGTTGGAAAAAAACCGCGCGTTGCCCAAAAGGACGCCATCATTTACGAAACGCATATCAAGGGACTGACCCGGCATCCATCCGTGACCCGTCTCAGCGATATTTTACGGGGGATTCCGGGATTCGAATCAATTGTTGATATTCCTGATGCGCTGCGAGGCACCTATGCGGGAGCGGCCTATATGGCCAAATATCTGAAGGCTCTTGGCTACACGGCGGTTGAGTTTTTGCCCGTACATGAATTTGCCAATGACCTTAATCCGGAAGACTTTCCAGGATGGGACCGAAATTTCGATGAGCCACCCCACGGAAATTACTGGGGTTATATGACCTATGGATTTTTCGCTCCGGACCTACGCTATTCCCATGACAAGTCACCGGGTGGGCCTACGCGAGAGTTCAAAAACATGGTTAAGACTTTTCACGAAGAAGGATTGGAAGTCTATTTGGATGTGGTTTACAACCATACCGGTGAAGGGGGCCTTTGGGATGGGAGCGGGGATACCGCCGAGATTCTTTCTTTCCGAGGTTTTGACAACGCCGAATATTACGCGCTTACCGGAAACAATCGCTTCTATTGGGAAAGCACCGGATGCGGCAACAACTTTGACGCTTCCAAACCCATTGTGCAAAACCTGATCAAGGACTCGCTTCGCTATTGGTCAATGGACATGGGCGTGGACGGTTTCCGCTTCGACCTGGCAACGGTGTTAGGGCGCAGGGGTCCCAATCATGATTTTGATTCCAGCTCGGGATTGTTGAAAGACATTTCCACTTTTGCGCAAAAAGAACGCATTGAAATCATGGCGGAGGCTTGGGACTTAGGTGGATATCATGTGGGGGATTTCCCTCAAGGTTGGGCGGAATGGAACGGAGTCTTCCGTGATTCTGTAAGGCGTTTTTTAAAGGGTGATGGCAGTGTAAAAGCATTTATCGAATCACTGAATGGAGATTACGCGCACTTTAACGATCAAGGTGGCCCGCATAAATCCGTCAATTTTTTGACGGCTCATGATGGTTTTACTTTGATGGATTTGGTGAGTTACAATGGCAAGAATAATTCCGAAGGCTGGCCTTTTGGACCATCGGATGGCGGATCCGATGACAACTTATCTTGGGACTCCGGTGGCGTTCAAACGCTTAGGCGCCAACGCCTGAGGAATTTTTTCGTAGTGCAATTTTTCTCGCGGGGCGTGCCGATGACTTGCGGAGGTGATGAATTCGCACGCACTCAAAACGGAAATAACAATCCCTACAAACTCGACAGCATCGGCATTTGGCAAAACTATGCCATGATTGCTTCACCAGCCCCAAACACGGTGTTTACCGGTGGCTCCGGCACGTATCACGACAACTACGGCCGGGATGCGGGAATCACAGGAAAAAACGGATTGTTCCTTTTTTTACGCTATGTCATTGGCTTGCGTAAAGACAATGCCTGCCTGCGACAAAATAAATTCGCGGATTTGGAATTGAATCACGGTGGCGATGTCAGTTTCATCTTCAAAAGAGAAGATGGTATACAGAATTTACAAGGACAAGAAAACAGAATTTTCTGGCATATTGACGGAAGCGGCATCGGTGGAGAAGATTTTCTAGTGCTGATCAACATGGATTCCGTTGGTGTACCCTTTGCTATCCCACGACCTGCAGATGGCAGAAAGTGGATTCGGTTAATCGATACTGCGGCATGGGCCGAACCTTTCGGCAACTTTTGGCCAAGCGGAAAAGCAGATGTCATGGGCGACGAATATGGAGTCCATCCAAGTTCCGTAGTTGTTTTGAAAGAAACAGTCGAGTGAATTGGGGGTAATCCAAGGAAAACCCAACGATTAAATCGATTTTTGCGAATATTTTGATGTTTTATGATTCCGGCGATGTTTGATATTTCAAACACCGTGTGGTATTCTCAGCACATGAAGATGCTAATGCTACTCCCCGTTGCAATGTTGACAGCCCTGCTACTTTTTTTTGGATGCCTCATGCAGCCGACCCAAAATGAAAACACGCCTGACTCAGTTCCAGCCTCAACCATTGAACCAAAATCATTAAGAGACCAAACGAGCTCGAGTACTCCAGGCGTTCCGGACGGCTGTATGCGCAAATGGAATGCCTCCGTCCAGGACTCGGTGCTCTACTGTCCTGACGTTCCTCCTCCGGGCATAAAATAAACGAAAAAAAACCGCCGCTCCAACTGAAGCGACGGTTTTACCAAGGATTCTTATGGTGTTGTTGTGCTGGCGGCAGTCGACGTCTTCGCTTCCTTCTTCATGGCAGCGGCGCTGACCTTAACGGCGGAGGCGGTTTTAGCACCGGCTTCTTCCGTGTACTTGACAGTGACTTTTTGATCCTTGGTGATATCGGCCAATTTCACATCTTTCTTGCCTTGGGTGATTTTTCCAGTGGCAGCGATGCTGAACGTCTCTTCGCCTTTGGCGCCTTTAACCACGATGGTATTGGCAATGGCATCCGTGGATACAACGGAACCCGAAAAGCTCATGGCTTTGGCGGCCTTGGCTGTGGCAGGTGCCGTGGTAGCGGTTGTTGCCGTTGCAGTTGCGGCAGGGGTGGTGGGTGCAGCCATTTTATCGGCGGCAAAAGACATTGCAGCCAATGAAAGGCTGGCAAACATAGCGAGTTTGGAAATGGTATTTATCTTCATAAAATGCTCCTTGGTGTGAATAATTTTAAACCGAGTACCTGGATCCAATTTTGACTTGAACCAGTCCCTAAAAGAGTAGAGAGCAAGAGTAGTGCCATTTTGGAAGATGGACCTAGGCTTCTATACGATGATGATTCTCCATATTTTGCAGCAAGAATATGTTTCTTCCCATTTATAACCCAAATGGGTTAACCCATTAACCCATTTGGTCAATTTCCTTTAAGCCCGAATTTGAGGGAACGATATTGGAAAGTTCTATAAGTCATTCCTAGTAGCTTTGCAGCTTCTGCCATGTTTCCACCTGATCGATTCAGCGCCTGGGCTAAGATGTTCTTTTCCCATTCCTCGAAGACCAAGCCATCTTTGGGAAGCGAAATTCCTTCTTGGTCGGTGTGACCTCTGGCTTGCATACGCGAACCGGTCTGAAGCTCCAAAGGCAGGTTGTGAACGGACACCTCGTCACCTATGGTCAGTACGGAAATCCGCTCCATAACCGCCTGCAATTCGCGCACGTTTCCTGGCCAATCATAATCAAGTAAAAGCTTTCGGGCCTCCGGATGGATCGTCTTTGGTCTGGGGGATTGGCTGAGGAAATGATCCACCAGCGCCGGAATATCCTCTTTTCTTTGTCGCAAGGGTGGAAGGAAAATAGGAATGACGTTTAACCGGTAGAATAAATCCTCTCTAAAAGTCCCTTGCTTAATCCCTTCGGAAAGATCCTTGTGCGTCGCAGAAATCACACGAATATCTATGGGTAATACAGTTGTTCCACCTACCCGTCGAATCTCACGCTCCTGGAGCACACGCAAAACTTTGGCCTGGGTACTGAGTGACATATCCCCTACTTCATCCAGAAAAAGTGTGCCGCCCTGAGCAGATTCAATTAGTCCTATCTTGCGGGCTTGAGCCCCCGTAAAGGAACCCTTTTCATAACCAAAGAGCTCAGTTTCCAATAGATTTTCCGGAAAAGCGGCACAATTTATGGCCATGAAAGGCTTATTTCCACGAGACCCTTGTTGATGGATGAGTCTCGCAATACGTTCTTTACCTGTTCCAGTTTCTCCGCGAATGAGAACTGTGGCGTCGCTTTGGGAAACAAGAGCAACGGTATCCAAAATGGTCTTCATGATTTCCGATTTAGCAACCAATCCCTCACTGATTTTTTGATTCAGCTCTTGGCGAAGCTGGCGACTTTCCATTCTAAGTGCATATTTTTCGGCGGCCCTCTCAGCCATCAAAAGCAATTCCACTTTCTCCATCGGCTTAGTCAAATAATCATACGCCCCAAGCCGCATGGCTTTAACCGCCGTATCGACGCTCCCAAATGCCGTAATGACTACTATTTCTGGTGGAATGGGCAACTTTCCTATCAGCTCCACAAGGGCTAATCCCCCCCGACCCGGCATTTTCATATCCGTTAGAATGACATCCGGTTGGAAATCACCGATGGCTTCCTCCGCCTGATCCACATTTGCCGCAAAGGCGATCTGATGGCCGGCGGCCTTCAAAATATCCCCCATAATGCGCCTTTGCGCGGCTTCATCATCGACAATAAGAATTTTGGCCATTCGTTAAACTTCCGTTGGTAAGCGTAATTCCAATTTGAGCCCACCAGCAGGATTGTGCTTGGCATTCACGGTTCCGCCATGTTCTTCAACGATGCGCCGTACCAAGGCCAGGCCCAAGCCGGTTCCCCCTTCACGCTTGGTAAAATAGGGTTCAAAAATCAATTCCAAATTTTCCGGTGCCACGCCTTTGCCATTGTCCTCCACGAACAACTCTACCATACTGTCTTGGCCCAGTTTGGAATGTATTGTGATGGCACCGCCAGGCTCAACAGCTTCAATGGCGTTTAACAGCATATTCAACAACACGAGTCGAATCTGCTCCTGATCGGCATTCAGAATCAAATCGTCGCCGCAATTAATCTTGAATACGATTCCCTTGGTGGCCAATTGTTGCTTAACCATTACTTCAACTTGATGCACCAAAAGGCTGAGAGGAAACCTGGTTTTCTCTAATTTATGCGGGGTGCCAAGGTGAAGAAAATCACCAACCACTAGATTTAAATGTTTCACTTCCGCTTTAAGCGAATCGATCAAGCTTGCATAATCTTCCCGTCTTTTTATGTCCTCAGGAGGGAAATGGTCACCCAAATGATCGGCAGTCAAGTTGATTAGATTCAGGGGATTGCGGATTTCATGGGCCAAAGTCGAAGCCATTTCTGCGAGAATCGCCTGTCGTTCCAGATGGCGAAGCCTTACCTCCATCGATTTCTGTTCAACAAGCTTCTGAATCATGCCATTGAAAGAGTGGGCCAATCGTCCCATTTCATCTTTACCGAAATCCCCTATTTGTACCGTCAGATCACCCAATGCCACTTGTTCAGCAGCGGCACTTATGGCTCGAATCGGTTTATTCAAACGATGAAGAATAAAAAAGGACGCTCCACATGCTACCAAGAGTGCTGCCAAAGCGATGGCGATATTTTTGACATAGGCCTCGCGCAAAAGATATCTGAAATCCGTCAGGGCAATGGAAGTTTGAACCAAGCCAATGACACGATCATCACGAATTAAAGGCATGCGTACTTCGTAGCGAATCCTATGGATGCCGGAATCCGGAATACCAAACTGCTCTTGTACCACAATTTCCTTGCCGCTTAAGGCTCGCTCCTGATGACCAATGCGTTTAGGATTACTCGAAGCAATTACTTCTTGATGATTGCTTACGATGGAAACTTCTTTGACGCCTTTCTTGCCTTTAAACTCCTCAATGAATTTTTCCAGGTACTCGCGGTCCGGACCCTTTTCCGTAGACAGTTTTCGAGTGGAAAAATGCACGGTATTGACAATTTCTTGAAGATTTGTCTCCACTTCGCCCAATAAGCGCTTGGCATTCTGATAATTGAAAAATGCCATTAAGGCGACTACGGTCAAGAGCAACAGTATGAAAACCAACATTAGTTTGGTTTGAAAACGCATCGTCCCCCGCTGATACCCTCAAATTTAGCAAAAACAGGGCCAGTTTTATTCGATGCGGCATTTTTGGCCGATTATTAGAGCCACTTGGTACAATAAACCCTGTGATCGACAATCAATTGGTAGCGCAAATTCTTTTTGAAAATAAATTGGCGACGGAAGCCGATATTTTGGCTTCATGGCCCCTGATTACCCACGATAAAGATGTTGCGGCCATACTTGTCGAAAAAGCCCAACTCAGTCAACAAACATACGAAGAGTTGCTGGCCTATATTCAATCCTTGCAACCGGCTACGCCAGTGGATACACCCGTTGAGTATCCCCAAAAATACAGCACCGAATTCCATTCGCACATGGAGGAACCAGATCCTACCGGACGTGAGCCAAGTCCCATATCGCCGGATGCAGCCTGGTCCCCGGCGCAATCAGAACCCACTGCGGTTGGCATAGAGTCCAAAGGACAGGCGCAAGATACAATCACTCTCGCCCCGAAAACGCTGGGGCCTACAGTAACCTGGCAGGAACTCCTGGCCTATGCTCGTGAATTTGAAGCATCGGATATTCATTTGTCCGCAGGAAATCCCATTTTATTGCGTCGGTACGGTTTTTTGACGCCTGCCACCGAAAAGCCGATGGAACAAGAAACGCTGCGCACCTGGGTACAGACGGCGTTGGATCCTAAGCAACTGGCGACTTTTGAGTCGCGTGGCGATCTGGAATTCATTTACACTTTAAATGGTTGGGGGCGATACAGAGTTACGGTCAGCAAACAGCGCCGTGGTTGGGAATTGACTGCACGGGTTATTCCCTCCCGCATTCGATCCATGGAAGAATCGGAACTGCCGGAACAGTGTCGGGATTTGACACGCTGGGCGCAGGGATTGGTACTTGTTACCGGCCCCGTTGGCTGCGGCAAGTCCAGCACCTTGGCTACTTTCGTCGAACTAGTAAATCAAGAGAGGCATGACCATATCATCTCCATTGAGGAACCGATTGAAATTCTGTACACACCTGCCAACTGTAGAATAACGCAACGTGAAATCGGATTGCATACCTTGAATCAGGAAGCCGCTTTGCGGGCAGCCATGCGCGAGGATCCGGATATTATCGTCATATCCGAATTGCGCGATTTGGAAACCATCCGGCTGGCCATTTCTGCTGCTGAAACCGGTCACTTGGTATTCGGCACTATGAATACCACCAATGCCGCCCGCACTATCTATCGATTGATCGATTCTTTCCCACCAGAAGAACAGGGGATTATCCGCAGTATGATTTCAGAATCACTGCGCGGCATCGTCTCGCAGCAGCTCATCCCGCGCAAAGACGGAACTGGTATGGTACCTGCCTATGAGCTGCTTTTAATCACGTCAGCGGTATCCAACATGATTCGCAAAGATGAAGGGCATCAACTGGGTACGGCCATGATCACGGGGAAATCTCAAGGCATGGTACTATTGGACGACTCCTTGCGGTCTCTGGTAGAAAGA
>JAYSRH010000408.1:0-2957 GCA_043721115.1 Fibrobacteria bacterium
GTTCACGGTCTGGGGCTCGCCGAATATTATTCCTTGGCCAAGACCATTTTGAACGGCAAAGAAAAAGACGATCGCCTGGAACACCGGAGTGTCCGGACATTTGCACATCTCCAGGAATTGGAATCGCACTATTCCCGAATCCTTTTCCTCTGCGACTTCCCTTTGCTGATTGCCTTGGAAGAATTGTACCGCGCCGGATTCCGCCCCAAAACACTACCGCCAAGCCAGGACAGTTTGGTGGAAACAAAAGTTTTTCCCATCAAACCCGGCCAACTTTATTTTGCGCTCGGGGAACTTCCCTTTTATGCCGGAGAAATGGAAAAGGAGCGACAGAACCCCATGTCATTGC
Source organism: Fibrobacteria bacterium (assembly GCA_043721115.1). Lineage (GTDB taxonomy): Bacteria > Fibrobacterota > Fibrobacteria > UBA11236 > UBA11236 > Chersky-265. Next base: position 350 of record JAYSRH010000408.1, read on the forward strand.
CGATGGACTACCTGGATTTGGTGAAAAAGATTTTCATCGAAACCCGAAACCAGTTCCTATCCGATAAACAAGATGCCAATGCCGTATCTGTGAAGAAGATTCAGTCCGCGCTGATTTTTTTGCGCAACCTAACCGTTCAACAACGGCGGCTCACGCCGGATCTTCTCGATATCGTCGCTGCGGCCAAGGGAGTATTCGGGAATTCCTTTGCCGCAAAAGTCATGGAGGCGGGCCGATTTTATCCCTTTTTCGACCCTATGGAATCTAGCCAAGAGCAACTGGAAGTCGGTCGCGACCATATTCTTCCGCCGGGAGAAAACGATCCCGTCGAGGCTTTTAATCTGCTTGAAGATGAGCCCAAGGTTTGGAAAACCCTTACGCTTAAAAAAGATCCGGACCCGAAGCGCCAGCGCCAGTATCGCTACAATTGGGATGCGCGAGGCATGTGCTCGCATACACCCGAAGACGATCGCATCGAAGGGTTCAACCAAGCCATTCGTCGTCGTTCGCAGGATTTGGATCTGCAAGCCTTTGCCCGAACCGAAAAATTATCTTCCTCGCTAAAAGACGGCATCGATATGCGCGAGACCTTGCGCAATTGGAATACTGGCAACATTTATGTTAAAGAGATCCCACCCGCCAAGGGGCGCATGGATACCGTCGTGATCCTATTTGACGAAGGCCGGGATGAACGCTACCCTTCACGCACCACCTGGTATGCAGAGCATGCTGAAGAATCCACGTTGACATTTTACGCTACCGATCCGCTTGCCAAACTTATCGGCCCTGGCATTTCCGAAGCCGAGTACGGTGGCCTGAGCCTACTCTTTCCCCCGCGGCCCGTAGCGGATGTTTTTACGCTCCCAGCACGAGAATTCGGCTTCCATAATTTGGCCGAACAGCTTCTTTATGGCGCCTTGCTCAACAGTCGGGAGAAGTCCCTGGCCTACGTCAGTCTGGTTAAACCCGGTTTAAGGATGAAAAATATGGCCAAGCAATTCCACCGCCGCCTGGTGTGGGTTCCCATGGCTTCCTTCAGCGCTGAGACGTTGCTCCGCTTGCGTAAATTCCATATTTTGAATGGGAATCAAGTCAGGGCTTGGGCGAGTCGGTTCATTCCGGAATAGACCTTTAATAAGTAATATTAGGGCTTGGACAAGCAAGCTCACACACCCCATTCACAACCCGTCGTCCTGACCATTTCCGGTTCGGATCCCAGCGGTGGCGCAGGGCTGGAAGCGGATTTGAAAACCTTCCACCAACATGGTGTGTATGGCATGGCCGTGCCTACCTTGCTGACGGTGCAAAACACCTTGGGCATTCGCAAAGTCAAAACTTTGGAACCGGATTTTCTCGAAGAACAGATCAATTTTCTCTTGGAGGATTTGTTGCCGGACGCCATCAAAATCGGCGCGGTGGGAAGCCGACGCATGGTGCAGGCTTTAGTTCGTATTCTCTCCCAACCCCGGCTTGAAAAGGTGAAAATCGTAATCGATACTGTTCTGATGTCCACTTCCGGCACTGGACTGTTCGATATGCATGGACTTCCCGATTTCATCGATCGATTATTGCCAAGGGCTTATGTCATCACACCCAATTTGCCGGAATTCGATTTGCTTTCCGGCCGCGCCACAACGGAATCCAATGCAGTCGCCCACCTCCTGGCCTTTGGCCGCGACAAGCCCTATTCCATTCTTCTTAAAGGCGGACATTTGCCAGGAGATCCGGTCGAGTACCTGTATCACAAACAAAGCGTACACACCTTTCCCGGAAAGCGCATTGAAACGCAACATACCCATGGTACAGGCTGTGCGTTGGCTTCGGCACTCACCGCCAACCTGGCTTTGGGATTTGATTTGGTTGAAGCGGTTACCCGTGCGCGAGCCTTTGTGCGCGATGCCATTCAAACCAATCCTGGTTTAGGAAATGGCCGAGGGCCCATCAATCTTGGAGACTCGCGCTTCCGTGGCAGCCCACACTTTCAGGACATGCCGTAGCCAGCTTATTCGGCTAACGGTTTCCTGGCCTGTTCGTAGAGGCGCAAGTGCCAGGAGGAGCGAACCGGTTTGGAAAAAATCCCCACTTCCATATCCGATAAACGAGTTAAGGTGGTATCGAAAATTTCTGTGTCGGGTGTGATATGTCCCGCGGCAGATCGTGTTTTGAATTCCGTTCGCGAAATGGATTCGATGTCTCCCGCCTCATTGCGTAAAAAAATCCGGCTTGAATCCAGTAAAGAGGTTTGCAACTCAGCCTCCAGGAGTTTTACTTCGCCAACCATGGAATCGATGCTGCACCCGGATACCTCTGCGCCTTCCGGTTCCCGAAGGACAACCAGAAACCTGTCATAGAGAATCCGCCATCGACCGGAAACGGGTATGCCGTGGGAATTCCAGTTTGCGAAAAAACTGTTTAGACGTTTTTCCACAATGGGATTCTGTGGCTTTATGGGCTGCGAACTTCCAAAAACCCAACATCGGGACTCCCCTACAATAACGCCATCCGTCATATCAACTCCTCGATTATTTCCGTAAATATCGAAATTTGGGTGGAAAAAACCACCTTGCAAGGCCATTTAATACCAATTCCCTCCCTACAAAGGCCAACA
>JAYSRH010000409.1:0-7627 GCA_043721115.1 Fibrobacteria bacterium
TCCAGAATCGGAGCAGATTCCAAGTTTCCAAAGCGGCCTTCGCCTGTGGGCCCCAGGAAATAGGGTTTTTCTTCCAGAGCACGCGAAAAATACTTCAAACGTTCGATATATCCGGAAGGGACATCGCTGCGGGCCAATAGATGATGGGCTTCAATCAAGGCGGGCCGTTCCTTGTTGTACCAAAGCGCCACGCGCATGAGCAGCGAGTCCAGCAAGCGTTGGGCGGCCTCAGGAGATCCTTGGAACTCGTTGATGAACAAAGTGGTGGCTAGAGTGTCTCCGTCGATGCCGAAGACGTATCCGCACAATCCTTGAACGCCACTTATCGATCCGGTTTTAAAGCGGACCAAGTTGGTTTTCATATAAGGCCGCAGACGCCTACCGGTAGCGCCGTCCATGCCCGGTGCGGCGAGCGAACTGATGTAATCTTTAGAGTATTTGTGTCTGGCCATTTTGGCCAAAAGCTGTGCCATGGCCCGCGGCTTGATGTGATTCTGGGACGATAACCCGCAGCCATCAAAGAGCTGAAAGTCCGCGCTATCCAGTCCCAGCCTGGATAGAAACTCCTTTTCGGCAAGTATTCCCGCATGCGAATTTCCATCACCTTTAACGAATTTTCCCAACTGTCGCAGGGTCATTTCCGCATGCAGATTCTGGCTGCGCTGATTGATTTCTTCCACCACATCGATTTGTGGTGCGGTAGTAAATCGGTAGGTAGCCAAGAGCGGCGGACCCACCCGCGGCGGACTGGGCTGGTAAACCAATCCTTGGGACGCCAGTGTTTTTAGAAAGGATGCGCGAAAATATTGGGTGGGATTGCGAACAGGCAAAATCATCTGAAAACCTGGAGCCTTGGTACCGATGATTCCGGTCAGGGTAATGACGGTCGAATCAGGATTTTGCAGGGGTACAATGCGCCGTTTTTTTCCTACAGCGGTTCTGGATTTGTTGATGACGCGCACATAGCCGACATCAGGTGTTACAGCGTATACCGCAGGCGCACCGGGTTTGGCGGCCGGCAATACGGTTAAGGTAAAGGTATTGTCGTTATAGGAAAGTGCGGAAACTTCCGCGCCATACCAGGTGTTGAAATGGTGTTGCTTCCAGGCTTCCGGACGTCGCGGTCCTGTGAAAAAGGTATCGGTGACTTCAACATTTCCGCGTATGGTATCGATTCCCATACTGCGCAAGCTGTCGATGAATGGTTCCAATGGGCTTAGAGCGTCAGGGAAAAAGCGATCGGATACATTGGGGTCCCCTTGTCCGGAAATGCGGATGGTGCCGGTCAATACGTGATTCTCAACTTTTCCCAGAACTTCCATGACCGTGGATGGAAAGAAATTAATGGGGAAGGTATCCAGCGCAGCGGCGGTAACGATGAGTTTGAGGCAACTGGCCGGTGTAAACCAATCGGTGTCATTGAACGACGCTTCGATGCGCCCGTATTTAGTAGAGTACACGCTAATGGCTAGGCGACCACGGAGGCGACTGTGTTTGTAAAATGCTTCCAATTCCTGATTCAAAAAGGGTGACGGTCCTGTTACATATGTTCCCCGGTTGGGAATAAAAGCCTCTTGAGGAGGACCGATAAACCCTACGGGAATTGAATCCAGGGGTGCGACAGGTCCCAGTTCAAGTTGCGCGGAATAAACCAAGTTGGCTGCCAAGGTTAAAATCAGGAGCAACAATTTCATGGTTTGCCTGTTTCTCCTGTACCAGATCGGGATCCGGAAACAATGGACTTAAAAGCTTCAAAGTATCCAGGAAACGTTTTGCGAGTGCAGTCCGGATTGCGGATGGTAATGGGCACGCCACCCAAGGAGGCGAGGGAAAAGCACATAGCCATGCGATGATCCTCATACGTATCGATTTCTGCACTGGCTATCGATTGGGGAGGGTGGACTTTCAGCCAATCCGATCCCTCTTCAACCTGGGCTCCGAGCTTACGCAGTTCCGTGGCCATAGCCTGAATGCGATCGGTTTCCTTAACGCGCCAATTTCCGATATTGCGAATCGTTGTGGGTCCCTCGGCAAATAAAGCCGTTATCGCTAAAGTCATTCCCGTGTCGGACATCAAATCCATATCTACGTCAATGCCGCGTAAGTGTCCTTTGGAAGCCTTAATCCCAGTGTCGGTATATTCTACCCTGGCTCCCATCTTGGCCAATACTTCAGCAAACTTTGCTTCGCCTTGCAGACTATGCTTGCCTATTCCGCGCACTTGCACGTCGCCGGCAATGGCGCCCGCCGCGAGGAAATAGGATGCCGAGGAGGCGTCCGGCTCAATGGCGTATTGGCCAGGCGAACGGTAACCTCTGGGTTCAGCCAATAGGAACCGTTGGAAATTTTGATTTTCGACTTGTACGCCAAATGCTTCCATGATGCGCAAAGTCAATTCCACATAAGGGGCGGAAACCAGAACGCCATCCACTTCCACAATTACTGGTTCGCGGCACAATGGCAGTGAAAGTAAAAGCCCGGTTAAAAACTGGCTGGATACATTTCCTTTGATCTGTGTTTTTCCGCCTTGTAAGCCATGGGCCGAAATTCGCAAGGGAGGAAATCCTGACTGACCACCATATGCGACCAAGGTGTTTCCCGCAATGGGACGCAGAGCATTGATGAGATCGGCAATGGGGCGCTCACGCATGCGTGCAATACCATCCACTCCGAATTCTCCATGCCCAGCGCACAAGAGTGCCGTCAAGATCCGTGTGGCCGTTCCGGAATTTCCCAAAAAAAGATCCACCGGTGCTTTACTGACAATGGGCCCACCCCGGCCCTGCACAGTGAGCGCTCCATCTTCTTGCGAAAGAGCAAAGCCCAGATGACGCAAGGCTTGACTCATGAGTTCTACATCATCACCATCGGGAAGATTGGACAATCGGGTTGTTCCCATGGCCAAGGCCGCCAAAGGCAATACTCGATTGCTGATGCTCTTGGAACCAGGAGGTTCTACGGATCCGAAAGCGCGTCCAGCAGGCGGCAAAGTAAGGGAAATCATCACTCGGAAAACTATAAAATTTGCAAGCCCCTATCGTACTTGCGGGCCCAGGGGCAGGTGAAATTCGAACGACTCTTTCAGTGCTTATTCAGCCAGCTTAACGGCAGTGCCCACTGCCGAGCACAGACATACAATGGCGTCGAATTGGGAAAACTGGAGCGTCATTCCAACTATGCCATCAGCGCCCATGGAGCGAGCCCGTTGGGATAGTTCCTCCAGCGCAATGACTTTTACTCTTTGCAGTTCGTCTTCCGCCGCCTTGAGTCGATGCAAATCTCCATGGGGGGCAGGATTTCGGAACAGCACGTCCTTGGGTACGACAATTTCAATCGAGACCATTCCCAAATATTCCTGAATGGCAAATCCCTCGACCGTAGGCGTTGTGGTGAGAAAGAATTCGGGCTTGTTTAGGTTGCCCATATCGCTTATGGCCAGTATTTGTGATTTGCGTGCATTGGCTGAAGCAGAGGAAGATTGCGAAGGGGTTGTTCCAAAGGAGGGCGAAGCCGGCAAGCCGGCAGCGGCAATCGGTGAGAGGTCGACGGGAGCGGATGCCGGCGGCACTTGCGAATTGCGGTTCGAACCCTGGTACGGAGCTAGAAATGGATTTTGCGCTTCGGGTGAATTTGGGTTTGGCATGGAATGTCCTTAGTTGTATCCTATTTTAAGGGTAGGCTATGGGTTTTTGACGAGTATTTTTTCCGGTTTTGCTTCGTGGAGCGATATTGGATCCTAATCAACACCTTTTCGAGCCCTTATTGACCACTTATCGACCCCTGGAAAGCGACTCAAATGAAGTCACGGTTCACAAGTGCGCCACGATTGAGCATCAGTCGACGATAAGGCATGGAATTGATAAGGCCATAGTCATGGGTTGCCATAAGAACCGCAGTTCCGGATGCATTGATGTTTTGGAAGATTTTGACAATTTCTTTTGACGTTTGGGGATCGAGGTTTCCAGTCGGCTCATCGGCAAGGATGATATAAGGCTCATTGGCCATGGCCCGGGCAATGGAAACCCGCTGCTGTTCGCCACCGGAAAGCTGATGGGGTAAATTCCGGGCCTTATGAGAGATGCCGGTCAATGTAAGGACTTCATAAACACGATGCTTGATGCGGCGATTGGAGTATCCGGCGATTCTCAAGGCGAAGGCCACATTTTCGAATACGTTCCGATCGGGGAGCAACTTAAAGTCTTGGAATACGATTCCGAGACGACGGCGCAGCAACTGAATGGTGCCTCGCGAAGTTTCCGTGGAGCGATAGGTAAGGTCTTTGTTGAATGAAATCAAAACCTCGCCTACATCTGGTTTCTCATCCATGTAAATCAGTTTGAGAACAGTGGTCTTGCCCGCGCCGCTCGGTCCAGTCAAAAAAACAAATTCACCGCGGTCGAGGCGAAAGTGCATGTCTTGCAACGCCGTCCAATCCTTTTCATACCGTTTGGAAACATGGCTGAAAGAAATGAGCGTCATGGCTTCATGGTTTCCTTAAGACAAAGTGTATCCGCTCAGAAGCGTCTCGTCCAGTTCGGAATGTAAATCCTTCGAATACCCCAGCGATTAGGAATCCGGCATTTTCAGCGCAGGCGCGCAAAATATCGATTTTGTAAATGCGCTGTTGGTGGCTCTCCTTAATTTTTTGCCAGCAGTCGCGCTTGCCCTCCACGAAAAAGATGAAATCATTGGTTTGCAATTGGGCCTCGCGGTCAAATCCACTTTCTCGAAAATAGGTGCAGCCAGCCATTTCTCCAAAATCAACGGCTTGATGAAAATGCCTCCGCGAATTTTCCTCCGTGGTGATGTCGAAGATAAACAATCCATTTGGGCTCAGAATGCGGAACACTTCCTCTAAACAGCGCGTAACATCCTCTTCTTCCATCAAATAATTGATGGCATCGTAGATCATGACGCAGAGTTGGAAGGGCCCCCGGAACGGTAGGGCAAGCGCATTGGCTGCCACTCGCTTGTTGGCGGCAACATCGTGGGCTTGCGCGAGCATGAACTGGGACAGATCGGAATAATAAACTCGAGCCTCAGCCGGGTATATTTCGCGACGGGCGAATGGGCATGTGCCGGCTCCGATTTCTAGAACGGTTTTCGGATCCTGTCCGAACTTGCGCCACAATTTTACAAGGTAGCGGCCCCAGGCGTCATAATCGACATGGGCCATAATCCAATCATAATAAGGGGCGATGATTCTGTATGAGGTTTCGTCCCGCATTAATGCATTCAATTCCTAAGCGGAATGCCGCCGGGAAGTCCCTCTGAATCGGATGTCTCACCCTGGCCGCCGGTTCCGTCTTCGTCCCTAGAAGCCAGTCCCTTGTACTGCGCCAATCGGTCCTCGATATGCACGGTTTCACGCCACTTTTTTATAAAAGTGGAAAGTTTTTGACTGAGGAAATAATTTCGAGCAATCTGGCTGATTTCCAAAAAGTCTTCCTCGATATTCATTTTTCTTTCAGGTGCTTTACCGTCTAAACGGAAAATATGGTAGGAGTCGCCGATAGAAACAGGACCGCTGATGCCACCTACTGAAAGGCTGTCTACGGCCGCCAAATATCGAGGGTCCAATTTATCCTTGGTGAACCAGCCTAAGCTGCCGCCCTGGTCCTTAGTTTTCTTGTCTTCGGAATAACGGGTTGCCAAAGTTGCAAAGTCCCCGGTGCGCAAGGCTGTTGCGCGTAGCGAATCCAAGAAAGTACGGGTGCGGGCGCTATCGGCGGCTTCCGGAATCAGGCGGACTAAAATATGCGACGTGCGGATCTCATTATCTTTTTTCCCCGTAACTTTGATGATATGGTAACCAAATCGAGAGTGAATGGGAAACTTGGTATAATCGCCGGCATCAAGTGCAAATGCGGCCCGTTCATAATCGGGATCCAATGTCCCCCGTTTGGTATACCCGATATCTCCGCCTTCCTTGCTGGAAAAGTCATCAGAATATTTTTTGGCTAGGTCCGTAAAGGTTTCACCCTTGTCAAGCCGTTTGATTAGGGAATCGATTTTCAGAAATGCGGCTCTGTCCAAGATTCCGCTAGGTTTGGTTTTGATCTGGACATGCGAGAGTCGCAGACTGTTCTGTTGCAATGGCAAACTATCCTTATACATTTTGAAAAAATCCCGCACTTGTAAGTTCGAAGGTTCATGATCGCCGACGTATTTGAACTGCAGTTTTTGACGGTAGCTCTGTTCCAGATATTGCTGGTTCAGCCGGGCCCGGAACTGGGTGAGATTCATGCCGTTGGTTTGCTTCAGCAACATTTCAAACTTTTTTTCGCCTCCTTGCTGTTCTACATAATGCGCAATGGCATCTTCCACGCGGGGGGCAATATCCTTTTCTGAAACGCGGATATTGGTGTCTAATTTGGCTTTGACCAGGACGACTTTGTCGTCAATGAGCCGGTTTAAAAGCTCGCGCCGTTGAGCGTCAATAGGTAAATGGGACATGCCCGGCTGCTGTTCGGCAGCCACTTGGCGCAGCTCTTCAACCTCAGACAGCAGGATGATTTGATCATCTACAAGGGCAACAATGCCATCAAAAGGTTGACGGGCGGCATTTGCAATCCAAACGGTGGAGAGGATAAGTCCACTGACTAAGGAAAGAGCGGGGATATTCATTTGTTTATTTGCCATTGGGATTCTCTTCTACTGCGGGCCTGGGGTCGGCGGTATTTGGGGGAAGGGGTTCAGTTGGTATAGAGGGTGCAGATTCGTTTTCGCTCGGTTTGGATTGGGACGTTGCGGAAGTGTTTGGCGAAGCAATGGTTCTGGGGCGTTTTGACTTGGCAACTTTAGGGACGACGGGCTTGGCCGATTTCGTCTCTTGCGTTTGGACTGTTGGGACAGTTGGAGCTGTTGACACTGTTGGGACCGAATCTTTGGCAACGTTCACGGGTTTTGGCGTTTCGATTTGACCGGGGATTTGATCCATGTTATAGCCGATGTTCAAACCTTCCTTATACTTGGCTATGCGCGCTTCGGTGATTTTATCCTTGCGGCCAATGACGAGAAGGCTTCTGATTTCTTCTTTGGTATCCGCAAAGGGTATATATGTACCCGGTTCTTGTTTTTCTAATACCTTCACCAGATAAACTCCATCTGGGCAATCGATAGGGAAGGTCACGGCATTGACTGGAGTATTGGGTATGGCTTGAGTCAGGCAGGTGGGGATGCCATCGAGTTTCTTGAATGCAATGGAAGCATAAGCTTCCGGTGTTGGGTCGAGAGAGTTGGCAGCGGCTATTTCTAGGAAGTCCCCACGATTTATTTTTGCCCTGAGTTCGGAAGCTTGTTTGGCAGTGCGTACCCGGAGGTGGGCTATTTTGAATTCCGCGACAGTGCGGCGAAAATCCTCTTTGTGCATTTCATAATATTGATTCATGGTCATTTCGTCAGGTTCAAATGCATCCGTTCCATTTTCACGGGCTAAAAATTCTTCAATGAGAAGCTTTCGACTCAACTTCGCAAGTTTCCTGGCCACCACCGAGTCTTTGGCGAAGCCAACCTTTTCCGCATGTTGGTAAATTACTTCATCATCGATCCAGCGTTTGATGAAATCCACGTACTGTTGACGGCGGATAACTTGTTCGAATTCAATAGGGAAGCTTTCCCGTAGGTC
>JAYSRH010000410.1:0-2953 GCA_043721115.1 Fibrobacteria bacterium
GGAAATCGGCCCATTCGGAAAATGGGATTTGCTGGGAGTGCCGCAAACCGTGGCCAAAATGCAGGCCGAAGGAAAAGTCATCCCCGCCAATATCCTGCGCTTTCTCAAAGACGGCAATAAATACTTCTACAAAAACGAAAAAGGCGTGGACTATTATTACGATTTTCCGACAGGTGCATATAAGCCCATTGTCCGAAACTCGCGCACTATTCTTTTGTCCAATCTACGTCGCCAGAACAAAGTGGTGGCCACCAACACCGGCGCCAGTTTGCTTGATCTCGGAGACGGCATTGCCTGCCTGGAATTCCATACCAAGATGAATGCGGTGGGCGGTGATATTCTGACCATGGCCCGCAAAGCCGTGGAAGAAGTGGACAAAAATTTCCGTGGCCTGGTCATTGCCAACCAGGGTCCGCATTTTTCCGCTGGTGCCAATATCATGTTTATCTTGATGGCCATTATGGAGGAGGAATGGGAGGAAATCGATTTCACCATACGGCAATTCCAAAAAATGAATATGCTTTTCCGCTATTCCGCCAAACCGGTGGTGGCCGCGCCATTTGGCATGGCCTTAGGGGGCGGCTGTGAAGTGTGTTTGCATGCCGACCAATTGGTTGCCAGCGCCGAATCCTATATGGGATTGGTTGAAGTCGGCGTTGGGCTAATTCCGGCTGGTGGCGGCACCAAGGAAATGCTGCTGCGCGGTATGGACGGTGCACCCGATGATGCAATTGCATTGCCGTTTTTGAAAAAAATATTCCAGACCATCGCCATGGCCAAGGTCTCGACCAGTGCCGATGAAGCCAGAACGCTGGGATTTATCCGGTCTTCTGACCGCATTGTGCTCAATGGCGACCATCAAATCCATTATGCTAAACAAGCCGCCATAGGCTTGGCGGAATCCGGTTATCGCCAACCTCGTCCCCGTACTGATATTCCCGTGATGGGCCTGCCTGGAATGGAGACTGTAAAGCTTTTGGTAGGCGGAATGAAAGAGGGTGGGTACATCTCCGATCACGATGAAGTGGTTTCCTTGAAGTTAGCGGGAATTTTGACAGGTGGACATTTAAGCAGCCCTCAAAAAGTAAGCGAAGACTACTTGCTGGATTTGGAACGCGAAGCGTTTCTCAGCCTCTGTGGCATGCGCAAAACGCAGGAACGCATCAAACACATGCTCGAGAAGGGCAAACCATTGCGAAACTGATGAGCAAATTTTAATAGAAACCTATGGATCAGGTGATTCGAGTTGAAGTAGATAATTCGTTTTTTGAATTGAATCAGATTAATAAGGAGATAGCATGAGTTCGTCCAATACCATCAAAGGCGGAAGTTTTCTACTGGGTTCGATTTCCCCGGAAGATATTTTTCTTCCCGAGGATTTTACCGAAGAACACCGTATGATTCAGGACACCGTGCGAAAATTCATGGCTACTGAGGTCATTCCGGTAAAGCAACAATTTGAAAAACAGGATTACGCCCTTGCCCGTTCCTTGCTGGTTAAGGCCGGCGAGTTGGGACTGCTTGGCATTGAAATCAGTGAGGAGCATGGCGGCCTCGAATTGGATAAAATCAGTTCCACCATTGTATCGGAAGAAACCTCCAAGTTCGGGTCCTTTGCCATTACCATGGGCGCCCATATGGGCATCGGTACCTTGCCCATTGTCTACTACGCTTCCCCTGCCTTGAAAGCCAAATATCTGCCTAGACTGGCAACGGCCGAATTGGTTGGTGCGTACGCCTTGACCGAACCGGGATCGGGCTCCGATGCGCTCTCGGCCAAAACCAAAGCCGTGCTCAGCGCGGATCAAAAGCACTATGTGCTCAATGGCAACAAGATGTGGATCACCAATGGCGGCTTCGCCGATTTGTTCGTGGTTTTTGCAAAAGTGGATGGCGAAAAATTCTCTGCCTTTGTGGTAGAACGGGCTTTTCCTGGCGTGTCGACTGGCGCGGAAGAGCACAAGCTGGGGATCAAAGGATCCTCCACAACTACTGTGACACTGGATAATGTCCATGTACCCGTGGAAAACTTGCTGGGCGAAGTGGGCAACGGCGCGAAGATTGCATTGAACATTCTCAATATCGGCCGCTTCAAATTGGGCGCGGGTTGCACGGGCAGCTGCAAGGACGTCATCGACAACACCCTCAAGTACACGTCCGAACGTCAGCAATTCGGGAAAACCATCAACCAGTTCGGACTTATCCAGGAAAAAATCGGACGCATGGTTGTCAAAACCTTTCTCACCGAAAGCATGTCCTACCGAACCATTGGACATATCCAAAAGCTGGTGGATGACATTGACAAAACCTCACCTGAGGCAAAAAGCCTGGTGCTTAAGAGTATCGAGGAGTTTTCCATTGAGTGCTCCATCATCAAAGTCTTTGGCAGCGAAGCCCTGGCCTATGTCGCCGATGAAGGCGTGCAATGTTTTGGCGGGTACGGCTATTCCCAGGATTATCCGGCAGAGCTTCCCTATCGCGATGCGCGCATCAATCGCATTTTCGAAGGCACCAATGAAATCAACCGATTGCTCATCACTGGGATGCTCGTCAAAAAAGGCGTAAAAGGTGAACTGGATATGATGTCGGCCATGGCGGCGGTACAAGCGGAAATCACGGGTCTGCCCACCATGACCGAGGACACGGGCGAACTGCTGGGACCGGAAAAAATTATGATAGCCAATGCCAAGAAAGCGGTGCTATTGGCCTCCGGCGCGGGGATGAAGAAATTCAAATTGAAACTCAACGATGAGCAGGAACTTCTGGCGGTGGTCGCCGATTGCATCATTGAGATATACGCCCTAGAGAGCGCCTATTTACGGGCCTTAAAGCTGGCCAAGCGGTTTGGAGAAGAAAAGGTAAGCCTTTTACTGGACATTGTTCGATTGGCAGCAGTCGATGCCATGCTTAAAATCGATGGCCGCATCAAAGAGGGCGCGGCATCCATCGCGGC
>JAYSRH010000411.1:0-7607 GCA_043721115.1 Fibrobacteria bacterium
GTATTATCCGGCCAATTTATTTCCTGATACTCATCTCGCATATAGTCCTATCCGTAGCTGCATTGCCCATGGTTCTGACAACATTTTTCTTCGCATTAACCGGCCGTCTTGATATGCATCGTAAACTGGCCAAAATTACTTTGCCAATTTGGCTATATGTTTCCATCACTGGCGTGTTGATTTTCGCGCTTCTTAAAGCCTACTCGGCTGCACTGGCCGTATAGCACCGCTACTGTTTTGACCAACGTAGACGGTCCTGCTGGCTAGCCAGGCCATTTAGAAATTGATACTTTAACCAGCTATTCATGCCAACCAACTCCCCATGAAATCGCAACCATCCAACCCACATCTGGCTTCACTGCATTTTTATGCACTTGGCTTGAGCATAGCGACATTCCTACTCCTCTTTGCTGGGGGAATGGTTACTAGTACCAACTCCGGCCTTTCCGTGCCGGACTGGCCCACTACCTTCGGACAAAACATGTTCACTTTTCCACCCTCCATGATGAAAGGTGGAATCTTTTATGAACATGGACATCGTCTACTGGCCTCTCTGGTGGGATTGCTCACGATAGGCCTTTGCGTATTTTTTTGGATCCGGGAAAAACGTCGTTGGCTGCAGTGGACGGGAACAGCAGCTTTGCTTCTGGTAATCATACAAGGAGTTTTAGGAGGGTTGACTGTTCGTCTTAAGCTGCCCATGCCGGTTTCGGCGGCCCATGCGTGTACGGCGGAACTTTTTTTCATCCTGACCCTACTGATGGCGTTCGCCACCTCCAATGTTTGGATGAGTTCTCCGCCCCGGGACGTTGGTTTTAAGATTCGTGAACAACGGTTGGCTGGATTATTCTGTCTGGCCGTATTTTTGCAAATACTGGTAGGCGCAGTGATGCGGCATAGTTATGCCGGCTTGGCCATTCCTACTTTTCCACTGGCTTTTGGTCAGTTTATCCCACCTTTTTGGAATTTTGGGATATTCGTTCAATTCTTGCACACTCGAATTTTGGCATTTGTTTTAGTGACTCTTGGCTCAACCTTGATTTTACGCATCCTTTTATCGCATCATCACGGTAAAATGTCCAAGAGCATCGCTGGTTTTCTCGCCATGGGTCTCATCCTTCAATGTCTTTTAGGCATGTTTACAATTTGGTCTGGAAAGGCTCCCGTGCCCACAACTTTTCACCTTTCGGTAGGCGCCTTGGTATTCGGCACTGGATTTCTACTCTTCCTAACCATCAGCCGGTTTCCAAAACCGTTCCAAGATGGAAAGCCCCAGTGAGCCTTAAAACCAAGTCCTTATCCGCGTTCGTGGAAATGTGGAAATTGAAAATGGTATTCCATATCCTCATTACCACCTTTGTGGGCTTTTATATGGGCAGCAAAGAGCACTTGGACTTTGCGCTACTCTGGCGCACTTTACTGGGAACCGGCATACTAGCCATCGGCGCATTTGCTCTGAATCAAGCCATTGAAAAAGAATATGACAAGCTGATGGTACGCACTTCTGGACGGCCCTTGCCAACAGAAAGAGTGAGTCGAACTCTTGCTTTTATTTTTGGATTGCTTTGTTTCGTTTTGGGCACCGGTTTTCTCTGGCGCTATACCAACATCCTGACCGCCATACTAGGCGGATCTACCGTGATTTTATATGCAGCCGTTTACACTCCCCTTAAACGCATTTCGAGCCTCAATACGCTAGTTGGCGCAATTCCAGGTGCATTACCACCTCTCATGGGTTGGACGGCCATTCAGAACAACTTAGGCCTGGGCGGACTAGCATTAACGGCGATTCTATTCTTTTGGCAATTGCCCCACTTTTTGGCTTTGGCACTGATGTACCAAGAAGACTACCGATTGGGAGGCTTCAAAATGTTGAGCGTTACCGATCCGTCAGGAGAGGCGTGCTATCGCCACATCATCCTGCAAACGTTGGTTTTGGTACTCGTTTCAACTTTTCCATTTTTATTCCACCTAGCGGGTCCTTGGTATTTGGCAAGTGCGTTAATCGGAGGAGCCCTTTTTCTGTATTCAGCCGTCTCGCTCTCGCGTCGTCGCAACAGAATTGCCGCGCGAGCCGTTTTTTTTACCTCGCTTATTTTTCTGCCAGTCCTGCTTTTGATCATGGCTTGGGACAAAACCATGCTTTTTGTTTAACTATTTACTAACCGTTTAAGTATTTGATACTAGGTGATATAGCCTTGGCGAGTAGAGCGGTCAGCAAGTCGCTCACCAGCCGTAGCGCATTCATCCATTTTTATCGATTGTAAATTTGTCCTCGCCCCAATTTGATTGCAGCTTGAACTCGGCAAAAATAAACCTTGCGCATGACTTTGCCGCTGACCTATACTCTGGGCAATATTATCGTTAAAATTTAAGGAAGTCATATTGCAATTAGAAATTCCGAGTGCTATCTTTTTCGCCCGATAATGCAAGAACCGGATAAAATCGTGCAACGCCTTCTCGCTCCAATTTTTCCACGGAGAGCTGCTTAATGGTATTCCCAAAGTGGACCAACAAGATACCGACCATCCTTGTGGTTTCGGCTTTCGGAACTCTTTGTGCTTTGATCTTTATTTTTTGGTATTGGCTTTCGCCCAAGCACCTTAATGTGGGCTACATGCCCCAGCAACCGGTGCACTATAGCCATAAGTTGCATGCAGGCGAATTAGGAATCGATTGCCGCTATTGCCATTTCAATGTTGAGCGTGGCCAATTTGCGGGAGTGCCACCCACAGAAGTGTGCATGAACTGCCATAGCTTGATTAAAACGACCTCTCCGGAAATCATCAAGATTCGGGAAGCTTTTTCAAGTGGCGTGCCCATTCCGTGGGTGCGTATCCATAAACTTCCTGAGTTCGCCTATTTCAATCATAGCGCCCATGTTAATAAGGGTGTCAGCTGCGTCAGTTGCCATGGCAGAGTGGACCAGATGGATGTTGTCCGGGAGGTTGAACCTTTGGGGATGTCCTGGTGTTTGGACTGTCATAAGAATCCCGCCCCGAATATTCGCGACCGCAAACTCGTCACTAAATTAGCTTGGCACCCGGATGGGGATCCAGCCGAGAATGGGCGAAAGTTCATGGAATTGTATCACGTTAATACCAGAACGGATTGTTCAACATGTCACCGCTGAATCTGGACCCTAAGAATACCGGAAAGCAGTATTGGAAGAGCTTGGACGAGCTGGGTGAAGCTCCTGAGTTCAAAGAATTCCTCCACCGGGAATTTCCTGAGGGTGCAGCCGAAATGGGCAGCGGTGTGTCGCGCCGAAAATTTCTGCAGGTCATGGGTGCTGGAATGGCTTTGGCAGGAGTGTCCGGTTGCAAAGCTATCCGCAGACCCGAGCAGAATATTCTCACCTACAATAAAACGCCGGAAAGTTTGATTCCAGGCGTTCCCCAGTTCTACGCAACTACAATGACCGTTGGTGGTGAATCTGTTGGACTTTTAGTCGAAAGCCATGAAGGTCGGCCTACCAAAGTTGAGGGCAATCCCAAGCATCCCTCCAGTTTAGGCGGAACGACTCGTTACAATCAAGCATCGGTCCTTGGTCTATACGATCCGGACCGGAGTCAAGTACCCTTAAAAGGCGGAGTCGAATCTTCCTGGACCGCTTTTTGGTCGGAAATGGAAAGCGTACTAGCAGGTTACAAAGCCAATGGTGGACAAGGCCTTTGCTTTCTGAGTGGCTTTATCGGTTCACCCTCCCTTGCAGATACCAAGTCCGCAGTATTAAAAGCGTATCCGAATGCAAAGTGGACTACTTATGAATCCGTGAACCACGACGGCCAGGCTGAGGGATTACGAGCCGTCACTGGTGCTGATCTGGTACCTCATTACAAATTTGGATCCGTCAAACGCGCGCTCTCCATCGATTCCGATTTTTTTGAGTCGGAATCAAACCATATTGCCAATGCCAAGGCCTTCGTCAAAACTCGGAATCCGGATCTGGGTATCGAGGCCATGAGTCGGTTGTACGTGGTGGAATCTCAGTTTTCGCCAACGGGTGGATCTGCCGATCATCGTCTGCGCGTCAAACCAAGTCAAATTGTTCCGGTTCTCATTCTCATCGCCAAGGAACTGCAGGCGCAAGGTCTTACATTGGGGGAGTGGGCTGAAGACGTTGCGGCATTGGCTGCGGATGCGTCTATTGCTGGCGTTAAAGCGGAGTGGGTTACCGAGGTCGCGAAAGACTTCATGGCCCATAAGGGTGCATCACTAATATTGGTTGGGAAATATCAACCTGCATTGGCTCACGCTCTCGCTCATGTCTTGAATGTAGGCCTAGGTAACTTAAACGCTACTCTTGAATATCGTCCTTCGGCAGTTCGCTTACTTAACGGCGCAACGGCAGGCTCGTATACTTCTATCCAGGAATTGGCCACTGCTATGGAAGCGGGCCAAGTTGAAACTTTGTTTATTTTGGACAGTAATCCTGCATTTACCACTCCCAAGGATGTTCAATTTGCCAGCCGCTTAGGCAAAGTTAAGCGTGTCATCCATGCAGGCTCAGAGGTGGATGAGACAGCATTATTGTCCGGCTGGCATTTGCCGCTTAACCACTTCATGGAAGAGTGGGGCGACGGCTTGGCCTATGACGGAACTGCTGCAATCGCCCAGCCATTGATCGCTCCCATGTACGCCACTCAGGGCATTTCGGAAATCTTGGCCGGTGTTGCGGGTCTCCCCAACGGCAAGAGCTACGATATCGTCAAAGAATATTGGCGGAAACAAAGCGCCAGTGTCGATTTCGAGCATGTCTGGCGTCGCTGGCTGAATGAAGGCATTATTGAGAAGTCCACTTACGCCACGGTCCAACCAGGAGCCGTTAAGAATGGCATTTCCCAAACGGCGCAGGCCTATCTTGCCATCGCTAGTTCTGTAAAACCCGGAAACCTGGAAATCCAGTTCCGCGCGCACCCCAATTTGTATGACGGACGCTATGCCAATAACGCTTGGCTGCAGGAATTGCCGGATCCAATTACCAAATTGACCTGGGACAATGCCGTTTTTGTTAGCCCTAAGCTTGCTGATAAGCTCGGCATCACTAGTCAGCTCTTTCTCAAAGACAAAACGGGTACCACCCCTGGTGAATACCGTAATCGCCCTATGGTTAAACTTACCGTGCATGGCAACAGTTTGGAAGCCGTAGCGTGGATTGTACCCGGGCTTGCAAATGAAACCGTCTTGCTGCATTTCGGATATGGGCGCAGAAAGACGGGCAAGGTAGGTACCGGTTCCGGCTTTGACGCCTATGGCCTCATGGATAGCAAAAATCCATTCTTTGGTTCGGACGTTCAATTAGAAGCGACCGGCGGGTTGTACGAAGTTGCCTGTACGCAGGATCATTGGTCCTTGGAAGGACGCCCGATTGTCCGCGAATCCAGCCTTGAGGGCTATGAAGAGAATAAGGACGAAGCGTTTTCGGAAGAAAAGTGGAATGAACACCCTGGCTCTAAACCGGGTGAATTAGAAAAATCCCTTTGGACGGAAGCACCAGCATCCAAGGGTGGCGATCGGGGAACCTTTGACTTTACCACTGGAATGCAGTGGGGTATGGTTATTGATTTCAATAGTTGTACCGGTTGTAACACGTGTTTGATCGCCTGCACATCCGAGAATAATGTTCCCGTAGTAGGTAAGGAACAGGTTTTACGCGGTCGGGAAATGCACTGGATACGGCTGGATCGGTATTTCTCTGGAAACATCGACAACCCTGATCTGGTCTTCCAGATCATGACCTGCCAACAATGCGAAAACGCTCCATGCGAAGAAGTGTGTCCTGTAGCCGCTACCACGCACACCCATGAGGGTCTAAATGATATGGTTTACAACCGATGCGTGGGCACTCGTTACTGTTCCAACAATTGCCCCTATAAGGTTCGGCGCTTTAACTTTTTCAACTACACCAGCGGATGGAAGAATTCACCACTGGCCATGCAGAAGAATCCGGATGTAACCGTACGCTTTCGCGGTGTCATGGAAAAATGCACCTATTGCGTGCAGCGCATCAATCGGGCCCGTATCCAATACAAGAACAAGGGCCAGGAAGTTATTCCAGATGGCGCAGTGACTCCGGCTTGTGCCCAGGCGTGTCCAACCGATGCTATCATTTTTGGTAACATCAACGACCCGGCTAGCCGCGTTGCCAAGCTAAAAAGTCATCCCCGCAATTATGGCGTGCTGCGGGATATCAATACCAAGCCCCGGACCAGCTATCTCGGCCGCGTTCGGAATCCCAATAAAGCCATCGAGAAAATCCAGGCATAAGGACCCGGGCAAGGGACAAAAGGCAATGAATCGCATGATGCTACACGACGACAACGATCCCACACGCAGGCCAGTCCTGGTTGAGACCGGTGATTTCCACGAAGTTACCGAGATCATCAGTTCCCCTGCGGAAAAGAAACCCACAGCGACATGGGTGATATTGCTCTTGATGAGTTTATCGCTTCTATCCCTACTGATTGGCCTCCTCGGATACCTATTCTGGCAAGGAACAGGCGTTTGGGGCGTCAATATTCCCGTAGGCTGGGGTTGGGCCATTGTCAACTTTGTGTGGTGGATCGGTATCGGTCATGCAGGAACTTTGATTTCCGCTATTCTTTTCCTTTTCCGACAAAGGTGGCGTACCGCTATTAATCGCTTCTCGGAAGCTATGACCATTTTCGCGGTGATGTGCGCGGGTATTTTCCCAGTTGTTCACGTCGGCCGAATCTGGGTCATTTACTATGTGTTCCCGATTCCCAACCAGATGGCTGTATGGCCAAATTTCAGAAGCCCACTTTTGTGGGACGTTTTTGCGGTCAGCACTTACTTTACTGTTTCCCTGCTCTTTTGGTACATGGGCTTGATTCCCGATTTGGCTACTTTCCGCGACCGGGCCACTTCTGGTGTGCGAAAATTTTTATTGGCTATATTCGCCCTGGGCTGGCGTGGTTCCGCACGGCATTGGCAGAATTATGAACGCGCCTATTTGATCCTGGCTGCCATTTCCACACCGCTGGTGCTCTCCGTGCACTCCATCGTGTCCTTTGACTTCGCCGTATCCAAGGTGCCTGGTTGGCACACCACTATTTTCCCTCCCTATTTCGTCGCTGGTGCTGTGTTCTCGGGTTTCGCCCTTGTGGAGACACTACTACTCATTGCACGCCAAGTCTTTGGTCTGCATAAGGTGGTCCGAATGCATCATTTGGATAACATGAATAAGTTCATGCTTCTTACTGGGTCCCTTGTAGGGTACGCTTATGCGATGGAGGTGTTCATCGCCTGGTACAGCGGAAATATCTATGAGCGTTTCGCCTTTTGGAATAGGGCCTTCGGTACTTACTGGTGGGCTTATTTAATCATGGTATCGTGCAATGTTATTGCTCCACAACTTTTCTGGTTCAAGAAAATTCGATTCAGCATTCCTATCATGTTCATCATTACCATTGTCATTAATATCGGCATGTGGTTTGAACGATTCGTAATCGTCATCACCCTGCATGCGGACTTTTTGCCTTCTTCATGGGGTTACTATCGGCCAACCTGGGTGGACATTTGGACCTACGTGGGCACGTTTGGATTGTTTGGAACGTTTTTCCTCCTTTTCCTGAAATTTTTAC
>JAYSRH010000412.1:0-7594 GCA_043721115.1 Fibrobacteria bacterium
GGTTTTGCGGCCTTCCAGGGCTTGCTTATTAATGGACAGGATATAATCTCCCGCCTTAAGGCCCGCCTGATCCGCTGATGTCCCTTTAAACACTTGTTCAATCCTTACTGCCCCTTCCGCAGAAGGATGGGCAAACCCCGGTGGTATGGACGCTAATGGCGCGTCAGCAAAAGAGATACCTAGCCAAGCCTTGGGGTTTGCCTTAGGAGAGGAATTCGATGCATGCGAAAACGACCCAGCATCTTTGAGGGGTGAGGCCCAGTTTTCAAAAGCGCATAGCACCAGACCAAAGCCCAACAACATTCCCGCACGCTGAAGTATCGAAGATCGTTCCTGCATTTTTGCTCCCAAAGGCATGGCGACGGTAATCTACCAAATTCAATGGGCACGAAACCCAAAAACACATTTCCTTGGCCCTACCGTTGGACAATTTTTTCGCATAGATTTATACTAGGCTCAGAATCTAAACGTCTAGAACGAACTTTCGAAGGGAATGGTGGCAAATGGGTAAAGTGGTGCTCAATCTGGTTTCGCGCGATGACGAACTTTCACATGTACAAGCCTTGGCCAATAGCCCCTCCTTCTCTGCCGTCACCAGCTTCCGGTGTGAGAACAAGGTTTTGCTGGAGTTCGGGCAAAAACTGAAAGGCTTTCCCAAATCTACCCAGGAAAGGGTGGAGTATGTCATTGGCGCGGGCAAGGGAAAAGCCGAGTTCAATTTTAAAACAGTTGGTGGCACGACGCAGTGCGAGGTTTGGGTCCGACTAAACGGATTGGAAGATGATCAAGGAAAAATTGCGGAGGCGCACTTCCCTATCGATTACTTGGAGCCGGATTCCATCTCTGCCTTTTCCTCCGACCTTATCAAGATGGCCAAGGGCACCTGCCAACTTGCCGAACTCAAGAACCGTTTCGAAAAAAAATAATCCATTTTTTCCTGGGTTAGGTTATAATTTTGCATAGCCAATTCATGGCTTAACACGGCTGATGCCACACTCAAAGGAGAGAATATGTCTAAAGAACGCAATGCTCAGAAAGCCGCCAAAAAAGCGCCGGCAAAGACCATGAAAGAGAAGAAAGATGCGAAGCGAGCCAAGAAGGCCGCTAAGTAGTCTATCGCTTACCAAGCGGCTACCCTAAAGTAGCCGCACTGGTTTAGCTACACAGAACGATTCTAGTTCAGAAGTCGAATCTCCATCGGCTTTTCCTGATTGAAATCCTGCTCAGTGCCTTTGAAGGCTTCCAGATTCTCAAACGTATATTGCACTTCTTTTATCTGCGTAGTTGCGGCACCTTTTCCGACCAAAAATTCCACTAACGTTTTCGAACGCGCCTGCAATTGATTTAGATAGTCTTCCTTCTTTTTACCCTTATAGGAAGTAAATAGCCGGATTTCCACCTGCTTCTCCGGATACTCCTTGAGCTGTTTAGCGATATATTCTAGAGGAGGTTCTGCTTCTACGGTTAATTCTGCTGTTGAGGGGCGGAAGCGCACGAGAGGATAGCTTTGACTGGCCAGGAACGCGGGCATGGCCTTATCCTGGCATCCGTCCTCATCTTCGACTCCATTCATGGTCTCGGCTTCATTCGGGCATTTATCGATTTCATCTTTTAGACCATCTTTGTCATTGTCAGCCTCCGGACAGCCATCCTCGTCTTCAAAGCTATCCTTGTCCTCGGCAACTTCCCCGCATTTATCGGAACCTATACAAACATTGGCATACTTGGCAGACAGGACTTTTTCACTGACCCATGCATCGCAAATCCCATCCTTATCATTATCGGGCTCAGGACAGCCGTCATTATCTTCAAACCCATCCATATCCTCGGCATCTTTAGCACACTTGTCCTTGAGATCCGGGATGCCATCCTTATCATTATCCAAATCCGGACAGCCATCATCGTCCTCAAAACCATCCTTATCCTCAGCCACTTCCACACATTTGTCTACGCCATGGCACACTCCGGCGTATTTTGTAGCCTGGCCTTTTACGGTCACCCACACATCGCAAAGCCCGTCCTTGTCGTTGTCTGGATCCGGACAACCGTCTTGATCCTCGAATCCATCTTGATCCTCCGCGTCCTTGGGACACAGATCGTATTTGTTGGGGATTCCATCGTCATCGGCATCGAATGCGTAGATGGGTCTAGCTAAAAGCGCTCCAGCCATAATAATTGCCGCGTTCAAGTATTTCATCGGAATACTCCCATATCGTTGGTCCGTTTGTCGTAATCGCTGGAAAATGCCCTTTCAAAATACAAACTCGTCCTGGCTTTGTCTGGATGGCCGTAGGAGCAGAAACGCATACAAAGCCACAGGCACGGCTATCATTCCCGATAGGAGATAGACTGCCCGCAAAGAAAAAACTTGCCAGACCCAACCGGCTGTCAAACCTGCAAGGGCGGAAGGAATACCCGCATAAAAAACTCCACTCAGGGTCTGGAGCGAGGCGCGATCTTCCCGGCTGTAATTGCGGTCGAGGTAAATACTGAATCCAGTCAAGGCCCCAGAAAAAAACCAGCCATGCATGGTTAGCGCCAAATAAAACTGCCAAAGCGTTCCGGCCGCGGCCAATCCAACGAGCTTAATCAAGGTGCCGAAAACCCCTAATGCCAGAACCGGGCGTAAGCCATATTTAGTCAATATCCGGGCACACATGAGCATCAAGGGCACTTCACAAGCCGTGGAAACCACCCAAGCCAGACTGATGGTAGCCTGCCCCCCATGCCAACGATGAAACAAATAATTTCCCTGAACACCGGTTGCCAACGCATTAGCGAAATTCATAAGGCCAAGCACCAGCAACAATCTTAAAGTAGTTGGCCGATTGAGCAGGCGCAGAGCCTGCATAAAACTTGGTGCAGAAGGGGAGATGCTTTGAAGAGGTAAAACAGTTGGTAATCCCGTACCCAGCTTTCGATAATTTTGAAAGACGATGGCCAATGCCATCAGCAAGGCTGCGGAAAAGCCTTTGTAAAGCAAAGGCAAATCCGTTAGCGAAGAAAAGAAAACGCTGACCAGACACCCTACCAGAAAGCCCAAGGTTCCCAAACTACGGATGCGAAAAAAAACATCATGGCCCAAATCGCGCATGGCTTCGAACGTATAGGCCGCGTTCAATGGAAAAATAGCGGCTGCGCAAAAGGAGAAAACGGGGAATAGAATCAGGAAAGCGTGAAAGCTTTGCATGTGTGGAAGCAAAGCCAAGGCAATCGCTGCCCCCAAGATCATCAACAGTAATGGAACTCGAGTTCCATCAAACTTTCGAATGATGAAAACCTGCAGCAGAGGCGATAAGATGGCTGCCCCTTGGCCGGTCATGAGCAGAATCCCAATTTGCAGGCCGCGTATGCCTTTGCTTTCGAACAAATAGGAATGGAATTGTGCCGCGGACAGGCCGCTGAAGATAAGGAACATGGTGAGGCCTACTCCAAAGAGAGTCGCCCCGGACCGATTTTTCCCGCTTGAATGCAATCGCTTACCCGGGACAAGTATAGCAAACCAGCACTTTCTGGTTCACCTGTAAGCGTGCAGTCCTACGCCAGTTTGCAAGGTACTGGATGCAGGCTGCCCACTCAAAAATTTATCGACTTGGGTCCCAGGTTCCAGGTAAAGATGTTCGCGTGGAATGGATTAGCGAACTGGGCCGCTATAGAGATAGGAAGGCCGGACAATGGGAATGCCTTTTCCGCCTCTGGCTTCTTTCCGTTCCCAAACTATTTGGCCGGCAATGCCGACGCAACGAGATAACCCGAATAATACGGTGTAATAATTCTCATCCTTTAGGCCACATGCGCTCAGCAGACAACCGGATACGGCATCCACATTGGGATAGGGATCCGCCGCTTTCCCCTTCTTCTTGAGAATGTCACTTCCCACCTTACGCAGCGTGACGGCTAGACGGAAAATAGGATCCTGCGGGGCAATTTTTTCGCCAAGCTCATATTGAACCGTTGCACGCGGATCTTCAACCCGTAATACAGCATGTCCAAAACCGTATAGCACCCCACCTTTGGCAAGCAAATTTTCGACGTAGGCATAAACCGTGGCTTCGTCAGAAGGATCTTTAATGTCCTTGCTGATTTCCTTGAGAAAGCGAAGGCATTCCTGGTTCGCCATTCCATGCAAGGGACCTGCGAGGGCCGCCATGGCGCCTACCAAGGAACCATACATATCTTCGTGACCGGAGGCGATGGCCTTGCCTACAAAAGTCGAAAGGTTTCCACCGCCATGATCGAAATGGAGGATGGCAAATACCCGCATCATGTGAACCAAATCCGGAGACGCGTTAGGCGCTCCCAGCATATGAACGAAGTTTTCCACCCATCCTAACTCTGGTTTGGAAGCAATGGGCTCGCCCCACCCAGAACGAATGCGGAATATAGCCGCCACCGCTTCGGGCAATTGACCAATGACGTTTAAATAGTCCTTCGCATAGTCACCCGTTCCGTACATGCCCATCACATTAATCGCAGCCAGCAACCACTTCATGGGATGCCCCTCTTTGGGCAGGCTGCGCAAATGGGCTATCACTCCCGGATGGAGCTTAGAGTTCGCAATGATATCCTGCTTAAAGGCCGCTAACTGGGCGGGATTGGGCAGCTCCCTTTTAAGTAGGAGGTACATGACGGCTTCGGGTTCTTTTTCAGAAAGTTCGGGAATGGCATATCCCCCATAGAAAAGACCCAACATGGGATCGACATGGCTATTTGGGCAGGTTCCCACAGGGAATCCACGCAATCCAGTATCTAAAAGATCCCGGGTTATTTTGAAGAGGACTTCACTTTCGGCCATTTCCATTTCCCTTCAACTTTAAAACTTCAGTATGTTTCCGAATGTTCTACTTAAATAGCTTCGGCAATCAGTCTGCCGAATTCGGAACATTTTACTTCACGGGCTCCAGCCATCTGGCGGGCTAGGTCGTAGGTAACCGTGCCTTTGGAAATGGTTTGACTCAATGCAGAGATGATCCGCGCCGCGACTTCATCCCAACCCAAATGTTGAAACAACATGACACCAGACAGGATTACCGATCCGGGATTGATTTTATCCAGTCCCGCATATTTGGGGGCTGTTCCATGGGTGGCTTCAAAAACGGCTGCTCGGTCACCGATATTTGCTCCCGGCGCCAATCCTAATCCGCCAACCTGCGCTGCGCAGGCATCGGACAAATAATCCCCATTCAAATTCAACGTGGCAATTACCGAGTACTCATCAGGCCGCAGCAACAATTGTTGGAACATGGCATCGGCAATGCGATCCTGTATCAGGATTTTGCCTTCTGGACGCTTTCCATTGTGTTTTTCCCACATCTCGGCTTCACTGATAATCTGGCCGCCAAACTCTTCCTTGGCGATTTCATAACCCCATTTCATAAAGCCACCTTCCGTGTACTTCATGATATTGCCCTTATGTACCAAGGTCACCACTGGTAATTTCTTTTCAATGGCATAACGAATGGCACGAGCGATGAGCCGCTTTGACCCAAACGCAGAAACCGGCTTGATGCCGATGGCGCTGTCCTCGCGCAATATTTTTTTGGGCATTTTCTGTTTGATCAAGGCAATGATGTCTTTGGCATCCTGGGTATTGGCATCGAACTCAATTCCGGAATAGACATCTTCGGTGTTTTCCCGGAAAATGGTGACATTCAGTTTTTGAGGTTCTTTAACCGGAGCTGGTACCCCATTGAACCAACGCACCGGACGCACGCAAGCATACAAGTCCAACTCCTGACGCAAAGCCACATTGATACTTCGGATACCACCACCAATCGGTGTGGTCAAGGGGCCTTTAATGGCTACCTTGAACTCACGGATCGCTTCCAAAGTCTCCTCAGGCAGCCATTGATCCTTCCCATAGACCTCAACTGATTTCTCCCCAGCATAAATCTCCATCCAGGAAATTTTCTTTTTGCCTCCGTAAACTTTGCGAACAGCTTCTTCAAATACGTGCCGTGAAGCTTTCCAAATATCCGGTCCGGTACCATCCCCTTCAATGAATGGGATGATGGGATTATCGGGAATGGTGATCCGGTTCTGCGCGTCGATTTTGATGGTTTCGCCATCTTGGGGGACCGAGATATGTTTGTACGCTGCCATGGATATTCTCACTGTTTTCTGAGTTTAAGCTGGATCATTACTTGATTCCAAATATAGTACGAAGGCGGGAAATTAGCTAAAATTTGCCATCACAAATAGGCCCTAAACCTGGACTTAAATCATTTGCCATTCCGGCAAAACCATGCACCTTTAACGGAAAGGATGCTTATTCGGGTTTCCAAGTCCGAATACGCATTTCGTCCGGAAATACTTGGGGCTTGAAAATGGATTTACCCGCCAGTAAGCGTAGACATTCCTGTATACCTTCGGTTATGGAAGGATGGGGATGTATGGATTTCATGATGTCGGTGACGCCTTTGTCCTGATCCATGAGATGGGCGATGACCATGATGGTGTTGGACGCCTGGGGGCCAGCCGCGCGCATGCCCAAAATCCGATCCTGTCCGTCATCGCTGACTAATATTTTGACAAATCCATCGGTGCGGCGCATGGCAATAGCGCGGTTCAGTAGAGCATTGGAGTAATAGCCCACTCGGTAGGGAATGTTATTCGTTCGACACGTTTGCTCATTGAGTCCCACCGCGGCAACCTCAGGATTGAAAAACATGATGGTAGACATGTTGCTATAACGCAGCGGATACTTATTGCGCAGAAACATGGCTTTAACGGCATAGCGCCCTTCCATTTCCGCAACATTGTAGAGAGCGGAATGTTGAGTCACATCGCCTACGGCAAATATGCTTCCCTTGACCCGGCAGTCGCCGTCGGTATCCAAGCCACCGCGGGAATTTATCTTGATACCCACATTCTCCAACCCCAATTTACCGAGATTGGGCACGCGGCCAACGCATACCAGAGCCACATCGACTTCCAAAACCATGGTTCGCCCATCTTCATAGTCGATGACGGCTTCCAAATGGTCAGGGTGATGGGTGATTTTGCGCATGATGGAATTATGGTAGACGTCCACCCCTCGTGCGGTAAGGTTGGTATTTACAAACTCGCTGATATCGGCGTCTTCATTTGGAAGAATCCGATCCTGGCGGTCGAGCAGATGCACTTTGGTCTGATGGTAGTTTGAAAAAATGGTGGCGTATTCACACCCGATAACACCGGCGCCGATGATCAAGATGCGCTTTGGAAAAGCTTTTAGACTCAGCAGGTCGTCGGAACTGAGAACTCGGTGGTGATCGACCTCTATGCCGGGAAAATCTCGCGGTCGCGATCCCGTGGCAATCACGAAAAAATCGGCTTTTAGGATTTCGGTGCTGCCATCCGGCTTTGCGATTTCAATACTTTTATTGTCAATGAAAGTAGCCCAGCCTTTTTTCAAGGTAATGGATCCTGGTCCCTTCCAGCGAGGGGTAGAAAAGGTCTCAATTTGGGAAAGCATCTGATACTGCTTTTCCTTGGCGGCTTGAATCACAGTGTCCCGCACTCTTTCATAATCCACAGCGAGATTGGAAGACCGGTACCCGCGGTCCACCGCCGAAGCCACCGCGTAATCCTTGGAAAGCTCCCAAAGCGTTTT
>JAYSRH010000413.1:0-7590 GCA_043721115.1 Fibrobacteria bacterium
TGGCCACGTTGAACACAAGGGTCACGTAGGAATTGTAGGCAACATTGATGGAGTGATCGGCGGGGTCACTGGAGACTACCAGGGGAACGGAGGTGCTGCTGTCTGGAACCGTAGTAAAGGTGAAGGCCGTATCCCGGAGCATAGCCAGGTTTCCAGAGGAATGGGCGGATGCGGCCACCTTGACTGTA
The DNA here is from genome assembly GCA_043721115.1 of Fibrobacteria bacterium. GTDB lineage: Bacteria > Fibrobacterota > Fibrobacteria > UBA11236 > UBA11236 > Chersky-265. The sequence continues at coordinate 189 of JAYSRH010000413.1, forward strand.
TAAGCGGTATTGCCCGTGAGGTTGGCATCGGGACGCCAAACGATGGAGGTGTTCCCGGCTGTCCACGTGAAGCTGCCGGTGATGGGAGGTACGGACGAAATGGCGGATCTGGCTGAAGCCGTATCCATAGCCGTGTTAAAAGTGATGGAGATTTGGGTATTGGAAGTCACATTTTGCGAACCTCCGGCAGGTAATGCTACAGTAACCGAAGGAACCGTTGTCGAGCCGCCCAATGGGCCGGAATTATTGCTACTGCCCTTGGAGCAGTTTATCGATACAACCAACCAAATAAGCAAGCCGATAGTGACGAGTAAATGTTTTTTCAAACTAAACCATCCTTTTGGAAGCGCGCTGATAGGACGAAGGTACTTCCTATTTTTGCATCTTAACCGCGAAGATTCCCTAGAAAACGGAAAATTTATTCCCATTTTTTGGGAGGGTGTACCAAATGGTACTAGGCTTAGCGAACCAGCGAGATTCCTGTTAAGGCCGTGAACTCTTCAAGTGAGACCAACGTATCGCCGTCTATCATCCTGCTTGGGTAAAGAATTCCTTCCAAATGATCGTATTCATGCTGAAACAGCCGCGCCAGGAATCCGGAGAAATGCGCTGTACGTGTTAGTCCCGTTCGGTCCAAATAGGCTACATCGATTTCAACATGTCTGGGCACCAAACCTCTGAAGCCCGGAACGCTCAAGCAGCCTTCCCATCCTTTTTCCATTTCCGTCGACATCTGCAAAATCTCTGGATTGATAATGGCAGTAGGGTCCATGGTAGGCGCATCAGGATATCTGGGATTTGGACTAGGTGCCATGATGAACATGCGTATCGATTTTCCGACCTGAGGCGCGGCGATGCCTACTCCATCATTTTCCTGACCACAGAGGATAAGGTTATCGATAAATTCCTGGAATTCAGTATCGAGGAGGCTACCAATATTTGAGGCCTTTTGCGTGAGTCGATTATCCTCTCGCGGTAACAAAATTAACGGTTCCATCTTTTTGCCCCTCCGTCACGTTGCAGGCGGTTTCAGCTCTACGCCCCAACCCGGTTCTTGGCCCAGCCGAATTGCGCCGTTCACAATTTCCATCCCCGTAAAAGGATCCTCTCCAAGCAGCCAACTGCCGTCCAAGTCCGCATAGTCGGCATTCTGCGCAGCCACAGCACCCGCAGAGATCAATAAACTACTTTCCAGCATGCAACCCACCATGGTTTTTAATCCCAATTCCCGTCCCTGCTTTAACATTGCAAGTGCCGGAGTTAAGCCTCCACATTTAACCAGCTTTACATTGAAACCAGAAAATCGGCCGATCAAACCCGGAATATCGGCCGGGCCAGCGCAGCTTTCGTCCGCAATAATCGGCAGGCAGGATTCTTTCAGTATACCACTCATCCGATTGTCCTCTTCAGGAGGCAAGGGTTGTTCAATGAATTCAACGCCCAATTCCGCTAACTTTTTACTCAATGGACCAATGGCTAAACCGCTCCAAGAGCCATTTGCATCGACGCGGATACTGGCAGTGCTATGCATGCGAATGGACTGTAAAAGTTCAAAGTCTGGCTCGGCATGCATCTTAACCTTTATCGCCGTAAATCCGGACATTTCAGATAGTCTCTCGGGCCATTCCTCTTTAGGACAAAGACCCAAAGTGGCGGAAGTCTTTATATCCCAGGCTACTTTTCCCAAAGCCGCCTCACTCACGCGCAACCCTTTTAATTTACTCCATAAATCCCACAGAGCGAGATCCACCGCGCATTGGCTGGCGCGGGAAGGCGCCACACGGTTCCAGACTTCTTTCCAAATCCGTGCGATATCCGCTTCAGTACGCAACGTCTGGCAACGGAAGTAATCGGAAAGGCCGGACAAGAACATCTGCACTTCAAAAGGATCTTCATGGAAAAAGGCATTCGGCGACGCTTCACCAAATCCAACGCAACCATCCTGCTCCAGCAGGAAAAAAATATTATCCACTTGGGTTCGACTTGCTCGGGCAATTCTAAAAATATGCCGAGGGTATAGGGACTTGCGCGCTTGGTAGGATTGGATCATGGCTTTTTGATTTTAGACGGTAAAATATACATTGGACGGAAAACAACGTGACTTCCCTTTTTTATGATATTATGGAGCCGGAGGCATAGCAAGGTAATGCGTACCATTCTTGCAAAATCCATTGAAGGCCGGGAACTGCACATGCATGTTAACCAAGCCTTCCATAATTCTGGATTGCGTTCACCTCAATCGAGGACCTCGACTTTGCTTATCGGCGGGACGCATGGCGACGAACGGGCGACAGTTCCCATACTCGAAAATTTTATCAAGGCCTATATTGAGACCGAAAAACTTACTGCGCCCACAGCGGTTCTCAGTCTTTTGAATCCTGACGGCTACGCCAAGAATATTCGCTACAATGCTCGGGGTGTGGACTTGAACCGTAATTTTCCACACCAATGGAGTCCACACAGCGTAGAAGCATCTGGACCGTCGCCGCTTTCAGAACCGGAAACACGCGCACTCCATGACTTTATAGTCCTTCATCGGCCCGCAAAAATTATCAGCCTGCATTGGGCCTTGGCTGAAATTGACGCAGATGGGCCCCAAAGTACTGGGCTGGCCCACTCGATGTGGGAATGCCTTAATCCAGAAGAAAAGCTACCCTACCGTTTGCGCGTGCACGGAGAAGCGGCAGGTGCTGTTGAATTCTGTTCAGGCTCTTTGGGCCAATGGTGTGGGTATGGTATGGCCACCTCCGACCAACTCCCGCCAGCTATGGTGACATTGGAATTACCCTTTCACTCGGAATTGCTACCACGGCCTGTGACATTACCCGAGGACCATCTAGACACGCTAAGAGATCAATGGGATTCCCAGCCGGATAAATATTTGCAGGGCGTGGAAGGTTCGGTACATCGCATGCTGGAAGCAGCCTGCCTTTACCGCCTTCAACCAACTGAGCAACCCACCTGATGAAAGTATTAGTTTGTCCATTGGACTGGGGTCTTGGCCATGCGACACGCTGCATACCACTGATCCGTGCGTTGACGGCATGCGGACATCAGGTGAGTGTCGGTGCAACCGGTGGAGGTCAAAGACTTTTAAAGGCGGAATTCCCTTCCATGGATATTTTTGAGTATCCCGGGTACCAGGTCCGTTACTCCCGCTCACCGGCTACTTTTCTCCCAGTCCTACTCATGCAAATGCCGGCTTTACTTTTAGGCATGTTTCGTGAGCGCACATTCCTTAAACGCATACTCACTGATAAACATCCCGATCTCGTGATATCGGATGGGCGTTATGGCGTTTTTACCAGGATAGTTCCGACGCTATTTGTCACCCATCAAATTTTCATACGTATTCCTGGCCGATTTCCAGGTTCAGTCTTGGCTGCTAAATGGGTGCTGGCCTTGAATGTGAAACTTTTGCAGCGATTCCGGGAAGTATGGGTGCCGGATTATCCCGGTTCCATCAATTTATCGGGTGCGCTCAGTCATGGAATTAGCGGTTTGTCCAATGTGGTTTTCATTCACCCATTGTCGCGTTTCCAGGTGGGGGAGGAAAGGACATTGAAGTCCACTGCCGATTCACAAAACGCGAAACCCCTTGCTGACGTCCCCGTTGATATTTTGGCATTGGTCAGTGGGCCAGAACCACAGCGTGGCTTATTTGAAACAACCTTGCGTCAAGCATTCAAAAAATTATCCGGAACTCGGGTTTTGATTTGTGGGAAACCGCAAGCTGCAGGACAGAATCAACCGTTAAACTTTAGGTTGCGTCCTGGAGAACTGAACGAATTTTCACATCTTCCCGGTGATACCTTGGCGTTACTGCTTCGCAAAGCAAAAATGGTGGTTGCCAGATCGGGTTATACCACCGTAATGGAGATGGCCAGCTTGGAGGTTAAGGCTGCGGTGCTTGTACCTACTCCGGGTCAATCCGAACAGGAATATCTGGCCGATCACCTCGAACACTCTCGAACGGCGATGCGCATGGACCAGGATCATTTGGACTTGACGCAAGCGTCACAACACCTACCTAACTATTCTGGATTCACAAACGGAACTCAGGCCAATGCAACTTCAGGCCAAATGAGTATGGAAGCTGCTGAGTTTACCCTGATCGATTTTATTCAACGCCATCCATTATTCCAGTCCAAGGCATCGTATTGAACGACATTCCGATGTATAATTCCAGAGAACAATTGTAGATTTTCCACAGGAATACTGAAGCTTGCGTCCATCCGATTCTAGATTTTTCCGCCGCATACCCATTAGTAGGCCGGGGTACTGGATCCCCCTTTTTTTTGGCGTGATTTTGGTGGGGCAAGGAATTTCCGAAGGCGCGGAAAGTCGCTTGGATTTTTATCAAACCAGGCTTAAAAGTTATCTCCGCATTTTACAAAAGTCCGACACTCTCAAACCTTATTTTTTGGCTTATAGGGTCAACGATACACTCTTCCATAACTTCATGGCCAATCAGGGCGGTATCATCGAGGATAAAAGCGGCTCCACTCGTTTCCTCAGTGTGGAAGCCCGTGTGGGCAACAGTAAATTCGACAATACCCATCCCATGCGGGAAAACTTGGATTTCACCAACTGGGATGGTTATCAAAATGTCCGACTGCCGCTTGAGAAGGAAGGTTTGCTGGCGGAGAAGACCTTAAAAATTGCAACGGACTTTGCTTTTCGCGCCGCCAAGGATCAGTTTATCAAAATCAAAGCCAACGTTCGCGTTCGTCCCATCGAAAATGATACTGGGCTAGATTTTGCACCGGCACCGATTGTTAAAAGCCAAGATCATAACAGCACATCCCAACCGACGCGCAAATCCTTAGATACGCTTTACTCTCGCATAAAAATGGCATCCAAGCTGTTTGCAAATCATTCTCATCTTTATTCCAGTCAAATTGAACTCAATTATCGAAATGTCCAGAAACTGCTGGTCAATTCAGATGGCACCGCGCTCCAGCACAATGAGACGCTGGGCAATATCGGCATCTATGTGGAAACCAAAGCAGACGATGGAATGATACTCTGGCTCAGCAAGGATTTCTTTTTCAAGGAAATCCCGGTTGATTTTTCCTTGGATACCCTAAAGACGGCTGTGCAACGCTTATTGGATCGATTGGATTCTTTACGCGTCGCTCCTGTAATGGAAACCTATGTGGGTCCGGTCATTTTGGAAAACCTAGCGGCCGCAGTATTCACCCATGAGGTATTCGGCCACCGTATTGAAGGACATCGGCAAAAGGCAGTGGACGAGGGGCAAACCTTTGTTACCAAATTGAATCAGTCCTTGACGGCTTCTATGATTACGATTCTGGATGATCCCTCACAGGAGTATGCCGGGTCGGTCCCACTCAATGGATTCTATAGGTATGATGATGAAGGTGTGCGGGCACAGCGAACCGTGCTGCTGGACAAGGGCGTATTCAAAGACTTTTTATTCAGTCGATCGGTGATTTCACCTCATGGATTTTCTAATGGACATGGACGCGGCGTTCTGGGTCTTGCACCCACAGCGCGAATGGGAAATACCATTTTGGAAACATCCCGTGCATTAACCTTTCAGGCTTTACGCGATAGCTTACGTGCCATCTTAAAAAAATCTGGCAAACCCTTTGGATTGCTCTTACATGATATATCGGGTGGATTCACCTACACAGGCCGGGACCTGCCCCAATCCTTTCGAGTGGAACCCCTATATGTATCCCAAATATTTGCTGATGGAAGACCAGATAGATTGGTACGCGGCGTGGATGCAGTAGGAACGCCACTGGTCAGCTTGAAACAAATTCTTGCCGCCGGAAACGATCCGGCAGTCTTTAACGGATTTTGTGGAGCCGAGTCCGGATGGATTCCCGTATCTGCCGTTGCCCCATCCTTACTGCTGGAGTCGATGGAGTTTGAAAGTAGAGCCAAGGATCAAAATCTCCCGCCCATTCTACCCCCACCGGCGGTGCAACCATGAAGGTTTGGAACTGTAGAGGTTTATTGCGAGCCCAGATCCAACGTGGGCTGCTGACGCTGGCCATGGGTCTAGTTTTACTGGAAACAAGCCTGGCGCAAAATTCGGACTCGGTTCAATTACAGGGCTCACCCGTAATTCGCACGATGACGCGTGAATTAAAAAGATCTATGGCGAATCTCAAATTAAAAGGCAGCCCACAACCTTATTTCATATCCTATTTGCTTTGGGACACTCAGTCTTACCATATGCAGGCATCATTAGGGACATGCGAAATATCGGACCAGGACCGGCAGCATATTCTCGAGGTTGATTTGCGAGTGGGCGATTATCATCTCGACAACACAAATTTTCAGGGTGGATTGGTTTTTGGACCTCAGTTGCGCTTGCCGTTGCCGCAAGATAACGATACAACGCTTTTGGCCTTATCCATGTGGGCTGCCACAGATGCCAGATACAAAGTGGCGATCGAACAGATTGCTCAAAAAAAAGCGTTTCTTACCAATCACAGCATCAAAGACACTTTGCCTGATTTCAGTCGACAACAAGTTAAACAAAAATATTTTCCCGGAAAATTTCTCTTACCGGATACAGCCAAAGCGATAACTCTGGGAAAGGAACTCAGCCTTTATTTGGCCGGATATCCGTGGTTGCTGGAATCGCGTGTTGCGTACCAATATTATTTCACCAACTTCTACTATGTCGATTCTGAGGGTTCCCGATTTATTCAATCCATCCCTGAACACACATTGTTGGTTTCCCTTTTCACGCAGGCACAAGATGGCACCCCCCTCTGGGACTACCTGCGTATTTCCACCCGTGATTTGCTTAATCTTGGAAATTGGAATGTCAGTTTAGCCGCGCTTAAAGATTCATTGGCTCCCATGCTCCGTAGACTGCAAACTTTACGTACTACGGCCGCTATCCCCAATTATCGGGGCCCGGTTTTGTTTACAGGAACCGCAGCCGGTGAACTGCTTGAAAAAGCCCTGATCGGTCCACAACAAAGACTGCGCGAACCACTAGGCGCCAGCTCAGAACCCAATTTCATGGTCAGTGTATTGGGTCGTAAACTTTTTCCGTCCGACGTAACTGTTCTCGATCAGCCTTTACAGCAGTCGTTTCAAGGCCATTCGCTCTATGGCAACTATGCTTTCGATCACCAGGGACAGCCAGCGCAGGACATTGTCCTCATCAAAGATGGACGCGTCAAGGATTTCTACCTAGGCAAAGTTCCCATCAATCGCTCCAAGGGTCATGCCAGCAACGGCCATTGGCGATTTGGCAGGGGTTTTGGAGGAGTTGTATCGCTTCAATCCACCAAGGCAGTGGGGGAGACGGAACTAAAATCGCGTATGGCAGCGATGGGCATTGACGAAGGAACCGGTTATGCCTTGGAGGTTTCTAAAATACTGGACGAAGACGCGTTCAAGTTGTTGC
>JAYSRH010000414.1:0-22274 GCA_043721115.1 Fibrobacteria bacterium
TCGATATGTCGGCGGCATGGAAACAGGATTATCCCAATATCAAGCACTATTACATTTTCCAGATCTGGCCGAATGGTTGCTCCCAGGCCGGTGCCGGAGGGCAGGACAATATACTCCGCGAGGTGCAGAGAACCCTGCCGTACCACTATTCGAACATGGGCATCATGACGACTCTCGGCATCAAGGCGGGTGTAGGGTGTCATTCCTCACAAGCAGGCTACGACGAGTTCGTGAGCCTCATGACGCCGCTTGTCGAACGGGACAACTACGGAAAAAAATCCACAGTGTCGATCACGCCACCCGACCTCAAGAGGGCCTATTACACGTCAACCGCCAAAACCGCCATCGCGCTCGAATTCGATCAGCCGGTAAAATGGAGCACTGCCCTGACCTCCCAGTTCTATTTAGACAGCCTGAGTGGCAAGGTGGCCTCCGGTGTGCTATCCGACAATATCCTGACGCTCACGCTCAATGCCGCATCAACCGCCACGAAAATCACATATCTCGACAGTCGATCCTGGAGTGGGAGCAATCTCCTCTGGGGAACGAACGATATCGCGGCACTCACCTTCTGCAATGTTCCCATTTTCAACGACGCAACGACAGCAATCGTCACGGCGAGACCCGTAACCAACGCTCAAAGCGTCGTATTTTCAATGCTCAAAACCGGCAGTTGTTCTCTCTCACTCAACTGGCCCAAAGGCGATCGATTGACCATCGAGGTAGTAAACCTCCGTGGACAGAGGATAGCGCGCAAATGGGTCGAAACCACTGGTACTGTTGGTCAGAAAGTGCTGCTGCCGGAACTCGAACGGGGAATTTACATTGTTAAGGTCAATGGAAAAGGCGTCGCCGGAATAGTACGGAAATTCACGGTTTTTTAGAGAACGGATGACAACGACTCAGCTAGTCGCTTGTCATCCAGTATAAGCACTAATCTGAATCCCGGTTTTCACCGGGATGACAGACGAAAAGTACCGAATCGATAGTTTCTCCCTCGCGCCTCGCCCGATTTGGATCGGAATTTTCCCCGCTGTGAAATTTTTAGTTACCATCCTCCAATCTCTCAAAGTCTAAAGCTCCGATTCAATAAACCACTGAGAGGAATACGCGTTCCAATCAGTCCACAGAATGGAGATGCAATGCCCAAGACAAAATCAAAATCAAAAGCCAAATCTGGTTCGCTCGACATCATGAATTCTCGCGCGCACCGAAATATTGAGCAGTTGGTGCTGGACAATCTCCCCACCTTTTCCCGATCCATGACCTTTGCGAAAATGTTGGAGATGGATAAGGCTTCCCTTTCCCTCATGCGAAAATGGCCTTGGTTTTTTCCTCCAATTTGCAAACGGAAAGATCAGGCTACCCTTACCGACATCGAAAAATCCCGGTATATCTGCGCTTTCAATATGGTCAATAACGACGGCACTTTGGGGGCCATGGTGGATTTGCATGCGGGTTCTTATATGCAACATGGAAGCCTAAGGCTATTGCCTTGGCATCGTATATTCCTCCACCTTTTCGAAGAAGCCTTGCACCGATATCATCCCGATGTGTGCATTCCTTACTGGGATTGGACCAAACCGAGCGAACAACATTTTCCCGATTGGCTCGTAGGCGTTTTGCCTACCGTCCACACGCCGACCCGTACCATAAATGTTATCCGTAGCCCCAGCGCGGAAAGTTGGCTTGCCGGTACCGTTTCTGGAGTGCCTGCGGCCATGGGACAAACCAATTACACCGACTTCACGGGCCCCATCAACGGCATCCATGGTGGCGTACACGTTTGGGTGGGTGGAACCATGAGCGATCCTAGCACGTCACCTGCCGACCCTGTATTCTGGCTGCACCATGCCAACTTGGATAGGTTGTGGTGGCTTTGGTACAACAGTCCTGCCGGCGGCCATCAAAACCCTGTCATTGCAGGAGCGATTTCTCCTTGGACCTATACAGAGGCCGATACTCGGAATACCGTTTCCTTGGGGTATCAGTACGTGTAACCGCCCGACTTAGAAATCGAAAGTCTGTTCATTACCGGAGTAAGCCGAAAATCCGTTCCAGAGTAGGCAAAGAGTATACGCGATACACAACGCTTCGCAAAGGATGATACATGCCGGAAATTTGGATTCAACTGGAAAACAGGTACTGGGACACCATGCCGAATAATATCGACCGCATGACGGGTAGAAATGCCCTTGCCATCACTGGAAAGGCATCGGAAGTCGTCACCATCACATCGCCCAATGCGGCAGGCACTGGCGTTCGTGTAAGCCACACCCGCAGAATGTATGCGCCGCTGCGCGACACGGATGGAAAGGTCATGGAGGCCCTTATTTTCCGCCGGTATAAAGCACCGGACCCGGCCGCTGGCATTGCGGAGTGGGCTGTACCGGATGATCGTAAAGTCAATCCTTGGGACATCAATGAAAAAGATCCAACCGATAGCGGTACCATGGGAACCATTCCAGGTCCTCCTATTGAATGCAATGTGGGTGAAGAAATCAAAGTGCATTTCCGCAATTTGGATATGCGTCTCACCAAACCCATCAAGGCACGCGCGCACAGTTTGCACGTCCACGGTTTTGTCTTCAAGCAAGAGCATGATGGAGCCTATCCTCTATCCGGTGCTGATCCCACCCAGCGTGTAGACGGTACCACGCCGGTGGCAGGACAGATTGCGGGTCCCAATGAAACGGCGCTTTGGAACACCGTGGCCCCGGGTGCAAGTACCAACTTTGGCACATTGAAGATAGGCGATCGCGTCCCACCAGGCGGCACTTTTGTGTATTCTTGGACAACGCAAGGCTGGCCCAGCACCGCCGGAGTGTGGCTGTATCATGATCACTCCTTCTGCGATGATAAGAATATGGGTTTAGGCGCTATTGGAATGGTCATTATCCATAACCCGGCCGATACTGAAAATGATTTCACAGTATCCAATGCCGATTTCCCGAGCAATAGTCCGATTGGAAATCCCATTGCATTATCCTGTTTCAATCTGCCAGCTGAGGTATTTGTAGACGCCGGGATTCGGGAAAAATTGGGCCGTGTGGATCCGCATATTCTGGATCTCATCCATCCCGGTGGGCCGCGTGAAATGAATATGGCTGCGCATAAGGTGGCGAAAACGTTTCCCGCCGAAATTGGTCGGGTTGTCCAAGAGAACAACGTTTTGTTCCACTTGAACACCGACTTGACAGCCATCAAGGGCCTTTGCACCAGTACCTATAAAACCCCCCCAACCCAGGCGATTTACCTTCAGCTCTATCACAAACTGACCAGTTCCCCGGGAATGAATATCAACGGGAGAACCTACTTAGGCAATACGCCTTCGGTGGTGGCCGGCACCTCTACCAAAATGCGTTTTGGCGTGGTGGGTATGGGCCAAACTGGGGATGTACATACGTTCCATATCCATGGACATCGCTGGACGGTACCGGGCCCCGATGGAAATACTGCCGGTGCCATACAAGGCAGCGCACAAGTCAAAGCTGCCTCTCAGTTCGAAGACACACGCATTTTTGGGCCCGCCAGTTCGTTTGGCTTTACCATTAATGGAGCCGTTGGCAGCTTTATGCGCGCAGGCGGAAAATCGCCCAGCGATTCCAAAGGCGAGTGGCATATGCATTGCCATTTCCTGGACCATATGATGAGTGGCATGATGGGCTCCTTGCTCATTGTAGACGGGGGACAGGCGGTAATTTTGCCTAAGGGGGAAATGTGTCCGGATGAGGATATCGCACCAGCCGCTACCATCATAGTCAAAAATTTCGAGTTCACGCCAAAGGATATTTCTGTGCCCAACGGCACCGTGGTCACCTTTAATTTCGTGGACACGTTTCACTCCGTGACAACGATGACCAAGACTGGCAGTATCAATGCCATTGAGGTCAATGGTGGCCCTGGTGGAAACCAGGCAGCGAACGCAGGCACTCCGGTTCCTTTGGGAACGAAAACGGTAACCATGACGGGAGGCATGGGCAACAGGGTGGATTTCCAATGTGGGATTCACGGTGCGCCTATGGTTGGGTCCATCACAATCTCCATGTAATTATTGGGGAGTATTGTCACAGGCGGGGTCATTTCGAAAAATCGAAGTGGCCCCGCTTTCCATGCAAACAGATTATCTAGGGAGAATAAAATGAAAGAACGGGCCAACAAAAAAACTAAAATGAATCCTGCCCATCACCGGCGGATATTGAAATTTATCAATGATGCGGGTAGCCCGTTTGATTTAATAAACATGCCCGTTCGTCCCATGTCTGCGGAGCAGATGGCGGATATGGGACCTGAAGAGAAAACCAATGCCAAGCAGCCAATGCTGATGGATGCCCGTTCAGCCCAGGCTCTCTTTGAGGTGCGGGAACAACAGTTTCCCTTGGGCTTCACCCATTTGGATCAAGTCAGTGAAGTCGCCAATATCAAAATCGGAAGGCTTTTCGACTTGTTGAGCGACGCCAATCTCGGAAGTTGGAAGACCTTGCCTTACACTATTCCCAGGCAAGGCGGAGGCAGCGTCAGCATTGTGCATGCGGCACTATTGCATACGGGTGAGGTGCTCTTCCTGGACAACGGCCCAACGCCCATTTGGGATCCGAGTGATGAGATTAACCCCCAGTTCGAATTCCCCTTAAACAATCCTACCTATTCATTAACATGCAGCGGGCATAGTTTTCTTTCCGATGGGAAACTGCTCGTTGTCGGCGGCGGCGGATTCGGGCCGTTGGCCGGAGCGAATAAAGGATTCAAATTTGATCCCGTAGCTAAAACCTGGACCAAGACTAGCGGCGATATGAACAAGGTGCGATGGTATCCTACTGCCGTGACGACAGGCGACAGCCGTATGCTTGTAGTTGGCGGCTGGGATCAAAATGCGGTGCTGCAAAATGATATTGAAATTTATGATGAAGCGTCCGATTCCTTTGTAACGGTAAGCGGTGCCACTTTGGGCTTTCCTAATCTTTATCCCGGCCTGCACCTGCTTCCCAATAACGTGCTTTTCTACACGCGAACAGGTTGGGGGAGCGCCGGCGGAGGACCGCCTGCCACCAACGACGACTCTGCCATGCTCCATTTTACCGGGCCTACCGCAGGAAACTGGAGTCCCATCGCACCTTCCACACTAAACCGGGCCAAAGGCATGTCGGTGGTGCTGTACAGGAATACCTGCCCACATACGCGCATTCTTGTGGTGGGGGGAAGTGAAGCCTCCGGCTCCGGCATCAATGCAGCGGCTGAGATCATCGATGCTTCGTTCTTATCCACAGCGAGCGCCTGGACATTGACCGCACCATTGCCTGACGCCAATCCTCGGCGGCAACCGAATGCCGTTCTACTGCCCGATAATACCGTCTTTGTCGCGGGCGGTGTCAATTCTGCCAATTCGCCTTGCATGCTTTTTGACCCAGTCGCCAATACCTGGTCGGCGATGGCCAATTTGGCTTCCGTGCGCATGTATCATTCCGTAATGATTCTTCTGCCCAGCGGAAAAGTAATGATGTCCGGTTGGGCCAATGATGCAAGCAGCGGTACCATTGAAATTTTTAGCCCACCCTATTTATACAAGGGAGCCCGTCCAACCATCACCAGCGCTCCGGCCACCGTAAACTTCGGCGCGCAATTTACCATTGCCACTCCGGATGCAACCACGATCACAAGAGTCACCCTGGTGAAACCCATGGCCGTTACCCATCAAACCGAAACCAATCAGCGGGTGATTGAGTTGTCCTTTCTTCACGACCATGCGCATCCCAATAACTTAATCGCCACCGCACCGGATGGTGGTAGTCTCCATGCCTTTGCTCCCAAAGGCTATTACATGCTTTTTGTTCTCAACGGAAACGGTGTTCCATCTCTTGCCAAATGGGTTAAACTGACCTGAAACTGTAAATCCAAAAAGGACCAGGTAAAAAAGTATGCATCGGATTACATCCTTTAAAATTCACCCTGCCATTGGCATTGCCCGCTTAGGCAATAGCCCGGACCAGTACTTCATTGGTCCGGAATTACCGGGTGTCAACGATCCTCCTACCGGTGGTTATAAGGATTCCCAGATGCGGGTCAAACGGCAGGCGGCCCGATTCAGAATTTTTGGATATGATAAACACGGAAATGTCGTAAAAGAAATCACGGCCGCAGACGCCAAAATCAAATGGACCGCGCACCTTGCCAACAAGAAAGCAGCGTGGAAGGAATTTGACGGCCTTAACCCCAATGCGCCTCTCAGAAATGCACAGGAGAAGAATCGAAGCAAGCTCATCATTGATCCAGGAGAAAGGTCCTTGGATGAAATCAATGCCACAGTGCTTTTTGATACCGGCCGTTTCTATGCAGAGAGTGTCCCGCTCGGCCTTATGAAAACCGATATGGAGGGCCGTTTATTGGTGCTCGGTGGTTTTGGCCATTCCTCTTCTCCGCATCATAAACCGCTCACCGAGTTCGCCAATAACAACGATTGGCATGATGATGTTTCCGATGGGCCCGTCACCGCCACCGTAAAACTCATCGGTTTCACAAAAACGCTTACAGCCTCACCCGCTTGGGTTATCTGCGCTCCCCCGGATTTCGCGCCGCCCTTGACCAATGTCATCAACCTTTACGACACCTTGCTGCAGGTGGCAATTGATACATTGTCCCTGAAGATTCCGGAAATCCCTTCTTTCACAAAAGACCTCTATCCCATCCTTACCCGGGCCAACAATCTAAAATGGGTAAGCATGATGATGTGGAAAATGCATCAGGCTCATGGATCCAGGCCCAAGTCTATGGAGAGTAAGCACAATGCCATGGAAGACAGCATGCCACTTATCTCGAATGATCAACTGAGAAACCGGGTATTTGCCAAACTCACCGACCCGAACGATCCCCTAGGCGGCGACGATAATGATATGCCCATGCTCTGGAGTGATTATTATCAGGATCAGAAAAAAAAGAATGGTGAACCTCGAAACGAAACACTATGCAAATGGCAATACGCGTATTTGAAAAAATGGGCGGAGGGTGATTTTATCAAAGACTGGTCTGGATTGCCTACACCCGTTACAGAAATTACGCCCGAGGGTTTAGATAAAGCGGCGTTGGAAAACTGTATTGGCGGCCCATTTTATCCGGGCATGGAAGCCAGCTGGTTTTTGAGGGATCATTTTGAATTTACCGAACCCTTCCGCTTGTCGCATGCTGTCCTTGAAGCCGGTGACCTCACCAAGCAAATGGCACTGCCTTGGCAAGCTGATTTCTTCGACTGCCAGCAGGATGAAGAGCTAGCTTGGTGGCCGGCACAACGGCCTGATTATGTCTTTACGGACGATTCACCGGAAATGCACAAATGGACCAGGTGGCATGTGACCGATTTCCAGACCATGGTGGACAAGTGGCATCATCTGGGATTCGTGATTAAAAAGGGTGAAAAATTTTTAGAATCGGAGCGTAATCCCTAAACCGGGGTACAGTTTTTTTTGCAAACATTCGATGTAGCCGTTTTGGGGGGAGGTCCAGCAGGCGCTTCCGCAGCTATTGCAGTATTGCAGAAAGGCTATTCGGTTCTCCTGATCGAAAAAGGTCCGCTGGATGGAATCCGCTACGGTGAAACTCTGGTCCCGAAGGTGCGCGAACCCCTAGTAAAATTGGGGGTTTGGGAGAGCTTCCTGTCAGACAACCATTTAAAATCGAGCGGCATTCAATCGTCCTGGGGACAGGCGGAGTTGTATGAAAACAACTTCATCTTTAACCCCTATGGCAATGGATGGAATCTGGATCGAATAAAATTTGATTCGATGATGCTGCATGCTTCTGAAAAATCAGGGGCAAAGGTCATGCGGGGTACATCTGTAATACAAAATTCAGATCATTCGGATGGAGGATGGACCGTGAACGTTCATTCCAGGGAATCCAACCAGGAATATTGCGCACGATTCATGGTCGATGCAACTGGCCGCGCTGCGGTGGTTGCCAAGCAAAAAGGAGCCAAGCGCCAGCATTCAGATAGGCTGATGGGAGTGGCGGCCTATTTCCAAACTCCTAAAGAATCCTCCAAGCATAACGGTTGCACGTTGATTGAACCCGATGAAAATGGCTGGTGGTATTCGGCAGAATTGCCCGAAGAGAAAACGGTTGCAGTATTCATGACTGATGCAGATATTTACGCACGATCAAAAAAGCAATCCACCGGTTTTTGGCAGGATAGACTTGAGTCCTCTACGTTTACCAAGCATCGAATCAAATTTTCCAATAGGCTTTCAAGGTTGCAGCCTATCGCTGCACATAGTGCTTTAACTTTTCCTGCCGCCGGTTCCAATTGGCTGGCTGTTGGGGATGCGGCAATGTCTTTCGATCCGCTTTCTTCACAAGGGATTTACAAAGGATTGAATTCCGGTATTGAAGCTGCCAAGACCATTGACGAGGTTTTTAGTGGCAATCGGGAAGCATTGTCCGCTTATTCAAAATCTATTGAAACCGCATTCGCAAACTATTTGCAGGTTAGGAAAACGCACTACTTAAAAAATCAGCGCTGGGCTGGATCGGCCTTCTGGAAAAGACGTCACCTGGACGGTTAGACTAGGCAGGAAAGTATGCGGCATATCAAATCGAAATTCGCTTCCGGCTTCGCTTGATCTAAAGGTCTTTTCGAAAACACGCACACCAGATAGGCGCGAGATAACGACCTCCCAATTTCCCTCCCGTGGAAAACGGATTGTAAAAGACGAGGCCCCAACCTGCCTGATAATGCTCAACCCTGCCCGATTTATATCCTTGCCTTTCGAGTCCTTTAACCCGATTGCAACGCTGCAGCCCTCTTGAGAGGCTCGCCATGTTTTATCATAAAGATCAATCCAGGTCGAAAGTTTTGAGTCAAGATTGCAGAGAATATTGTGCGAAACATTTAAACCAAAGACGGGCCTAAGCGACACAATTCCCATGGGCAGGCCGGTAAGCCTATTATTGGATACATCAAGAATTTGAATGGATCCCAAGTTGGAAAAGCTTTCAGGAATTGCGGTAATTTGATTGTTGTTTAGGTATACGGTCTGTAACTTGGAAAGCTGGTTAAGGGAGTCCGGAAGCTTGGTCAGCGCATTGTATCCGAGTTTCAAACTGACTAAGGACGAAAGCCTGAGCATACTGTTGGGCGCTTCCGTAAACTTATTCCCAACCAGACTCAAAGTTAAGAGATGTGATAGATTCCCGAAACTGTCCGGCAGTGAATCCAATTGGTTTCCGCTTAATGAAACGCCTTGTAAAGCCGTACAATTTCCAATTTCTGATGGAAGCTTTACCAACTTATTTGTCTCTAGCACGAGTTCACTCAGCTTGGAGAGTTTGCCGATTTCGGGTGCAATGGTGGAAAGCTGGTTATGCACAATGCTGAGTTTGGTCAAAGCTTGCAAGCTGTCAATTTCGGGAGGGATGCTCTTCAATAAATTGTTGTTCAGCCATAATTCTTTGAGGCTGGCCAAGGCAAAAACCTGCCTCGGAATGGAATCCAAAAGGTTGTCCGAAAGATCCAAAAAAATCAAATTTGTCAATTTTGAAACGGACGTCGGTAAAGATTTGAAAGTATTCCCCTTCAGATAAATAGCGGTCAGTTTAGTGCAGTATCCGATTTCAGCTGGTAAAGTTTTCAAACTGTTTTGACTGAGAATAAGAGTTGTCAAAGCATCCATATTTCCAATGATTCCGGAAAGACTCTGAAGATTGCATTTGGAAAAATCAACCGTCGTTATCCGCCCATTTTCAGCCGTGACAATATTCGCAAAGGTTTTGGTCTTAATGTGATTCGAATCAATGAGCATCACCACGGTCAGCGAGTCGGTTCGCCACGATTGAGCCTGACAGAATGAAATCGTCCAGAAAAGAATACCAATGGAGAGCAGTTTTAGATGAGTACTGATTGTTCGCATGGTACGCCCTCAAATGTCTTACAGACTAGTCGCTTCCGATTATGCCATGAAAACCACGGTGATTGCATTAGGAAGGTCTATGGCTGGACATACAAATAAAATAGGGCCCTTTTAGAGGGCCCTATGTATTTACTCGGAATGAAAAAATTTACTTTTTGCCTTTTTCCTTGCATGCCACTACAAACCCTGCCAACATCCCGTCCATATAGAAGCGCGAGAATGTTAAGATTCCAGTAAGCGGTTTGCCGTAGCGGGTCTCCTGATTCACTTCGATTTGCAGGGACTTGTCTTGCCAAGGGGCCCGGACCATGGAGTCAAGGGCGGCATCCGAACCATGGATTTTCGCCACGATTTTTGCCAAAGGTTTGCCAAGCATTTCCACTTGCGTATGCCCATAGAGCGTTCGCGAAGCTTCGTTCCAGGCAATGACTTTAAGTTCAGCGTCCGTAACCACTACGGCAGGTCCCGTTGCATTTCGATATGCAGCCGCAGCCTTGGTCGCACGAGCATAAATCTCCTCGTCCAGCGCTTCCGGTGAAATTCCGATTTCTTCGACATAGCGCATCACGGCTTCTTCGGTGAGACGTCTTGGACCACGTCCGATTCGCTCATACGGCATTCTCCCCTGGTCAAGCCAGTTGATTACCGTCTGGGCGGAGACATGGAACAGCTTTGCTACTTCCCCTGTAGTTAACATTTTTATAACTCCTAAAATCCACCGTCCCATTCATGCGGAATGGGCAGTAATTTCTATGGACTAGTATCCACCAGTTTTAGAGAAGTTTCAATGAATTTCTTTCTTTGGACTATTGGTACTCATGGGGAAATTCCCTATTCATGGGCTTTAAGAGGTGTGTGCGCGATCGCTAGAAACCAAACTACCTAAAAAATCCAGGTGTGGAATTCTAGTGTTCGAATGATATAATCTCTGGAATTAGGCCCAGTTATGAATATGCAGACAGCACTACCCATACCCATTGTCTTTCTAGGGGATGATGCGGATCTGGCGCAACGGTTAGCGGACTGTTTTTCGGAAATTTCTTGGGGGGATGAATACCGAATTGCTCCTGTTTTTACTGCCGGCTCGGCCAGGGAATGGCGAAAAATCTTGCCTACCAAGAATCGTAGCCTGGTTTTTGTGGAGATTTCTTCGACGGGTACGGCAGCGGAATCCTCACTCATCCGAGAGCTCGCCGCGTCAAATGGAAGCCTGCAAATCGCGCTATTGGCCGACGATGAATCCGATTACTTCACCATCGCTCAAGAATTCCGAATTGGTAATGTGCTCAAGAAAAAAGGCTTCGACACATCCATGATACGGGCGCTTTCGATTCGACTTTTAACTGGAAATATTTTTGGGTTTACGCCCTATTTTCCTGATGGTTTTGTGGTGGGCCCCCTGTTCCGGACCTATGTTGGCAGGGTTGTGGTTGCAGAGGTCATTGAGGAATGTTTCCAAGTTTGTAAGCCCTATGTGAACCCGGAGGAGGCTCCCAGCTTCAAAATGTTTCTCCACGAACTCTTGACCAATACGTTCTCGTACGCTATCGAAGGCATAACTCCCGAGGATCGCGATACCAAGCTGTTGCACACGCCTCCCATTGTGAACATCGCGGAAAGACGGGCCATCAAAATCACTTTGGTAACCGATCAGGAGAAGGTGGGTCTTTCTGTGCAAGACTCAACCGGCAGTTTAAGCATGCTACGGGTTTTACAAAAGTTGCGCCGTCAATCTCGCATAGGAGATGAAAAGATGCCGCCCGGAATTTGGGATGAAAGCGGCAGGGGAATTTCGATGGTTTACCGTTACAGTCGCTTCATTGTCAATATTCTCAAGAATGTCCGCACGGAGACCATTTTTCTTCAATATCATCGCCAAGAGCTCAACCGTTTTGAGAGCATAATCATCACCGAGGTACAGCCTTTTTGAGTTTGAACTAACGACTTGGAGCCGTAAGGAAAAACGGTTTTCTCCAGTATCGCTAAATGCATCAGACGAGTGTTTCCGGGTTTCGTTTATTAGTTTCTATGTCCTTTCAGTTATATGATTACATGTTTGCATGGTGGCAGCGGTTTTTTTTGTTTTCAAGCGGTAGGTGGGTTCAAAAATGCTCGAGTCTTCCGGAGAAAAATTAGCGGACTTGCAGACTTGGTTTGGCCGGTCTATCAGTCAGCCCCTGCCTCACGAATACCCAGCTAATCCATTGGTTGTTTCCAATCCGGAATTGAAGCCCGATGCTGATTTAAGGTTGAAAGGAACAGGTGATCTTTCTGGTTTCAGTCGATTAGGCATTTATAATCAACAGTATTGGTTCCGACTCATCAGCATTATGCAATCCGAATATACCTGTGCAGTCCATGCAATGGGATTAAAAACCTTTAACAATTGGATCATCCGGTACCTGCAAAGCTACCCTCCATCGTCTCCATACCTGGCTCATTTGGACGCTGCCTTTCCAGATTTTTTAGAGGCAAACTATTTCGAGACCAACCGATCATCCACACTTCAATCCGTCGCATTCGATCGCGCTTATTCGCAGGCATTCGATGCTCCGAGCGGTACGGCATTGGCCGCTTTAGGGCCTGTGGATTTAAATGAAATATGGACTAGGGCGCTTCAATTAGCTCCCCATGTAACGGTATTGCATCTCGACTATGATTTTTCAACTTATCGAGAAGCCTGTAGGCAGGATGAAAGCCTATTGGAGGAGTACGAGTTGCAGTCTGTTGATATCAACCTGGTAGTATACAGAAATCAGCAGCTTGAAGTATGCACGGATCCCGTCTCCAAGGTCGTCTTGGCAGTTCTTCAGGAATTTGAAGAACCCACTCTGCTTGCAATGGCATTCGAAAGATTAGATAGCCGACTGACCAGCACAGAACATAGTCAATTGGAACATAGTGTTGGAAGCTGGTTCCAGAATTGGGTGGAACGTGGTTGGCTTTGCGCACCGTTATAGGTTTTTGCTGGTAGGCGCTTCCTCAGATTTTTGTGAGTAGAAGAAAAAAGTGGATGCCGGACCACAAACAATTGAAAAATAGGAGGTATGAATTTTTTAACCAAAGCCTGCGGAATATTGGTGGTAGTTGCTCTGCCTTCCATCGCAGATATGTTCAATCATAAAATTGTGCTGGTGGGCGACAAAGCCGCGGCATTGGGAGGCGCCTTTAGTGGCTTGGCCGATGATGCAACGGCCACATATTACAATCCAGCCGGCCTGACGCAAATCAAAAATATTAAGCTCAATGTGTCAGCCCAGGTGGTGCAATATCAAAAACAGAAAATCGGAATTGCACCTGGTACCATCATACCATATAATTCCTTTAATTTTAGTCCCACCATCACTGCATTTTCGCAGCGCATGGGAAAATGGGCCTATGGTTTCAGCATTGTGACGCCGCAGAATGACCTGTTCACGGGTGAACAAAAAATCCAGGCGGCATATAGTGGAAGTAAAAAACTCGATGACTCTGGAAAAGTGTATTACGAAGATCCAGAGTGCCTAGCTCTACCCAACAATCCCACGCCATGCTTTTCCCAACTGAATCTAAGCTATTATGAAGTGCCTAAGGTCACTTTGATAGGACCTAGTGCCGCATTGAAGTTCAGCGATAATATTTCCCTTGGTATGACTCTTTACGCAATTTATTTCACAGAATTGGAAAAAACCTCCTACGGTGGCACCAATGGAAATTTTGTCGGGGGTGATACTACAAACCTAGCTCGGTTTTATGAAAACAATGTAACACGAACCGTGAACCAGACTGGTCTA
Source organism: Fibrobacteria bacterium (assembly GCA_043721115.1). Classification (GTDB taxonomy): domain Bacteria; phylum Fibrobacterota; class Fibrobacteria; order UBA11236; family UBA11236; genus Chersky-265. The sequence continues at coordinate 13,670 of JAYSRH010000414.1, forward strand.
GGCGCAACTGGAATGTTTGGAGTATTAGTGCGGATGAATGAAGGCGTGTCGTTTGGAGTAAACGCTTCACCTGGGAGTCTGGTCTGGATTAACCGAGCAGAAGAACAGCGAGTTGAGAAACTGAGAAATGATAGTCTGTCGACGCCGAACCAATCAAATCCTTTCGCCACCCAGGCCGTGCAAATATATAGTCTAGCTAAAAAAGTGAAGCATACTGAGATATCCGCCCCAAGCCTATCGCTGGCCGTTTCCTGGCAACCCTGGCCACGGCTTATGCTAACGGCTCAAACAGATTATTACTTGGGGGGCATTTATTCTTATACAGGCTTTTCCCCAGATGGACATGCACTTGGTCGATCGGGCTTTGAATCCTTGGCGGATTCGCAAAAGACGTATACCATCGAGAAGAATTCCGTGGTCAATTTTTCCGGGGGAGCAGTGCTTCAAGTTATCAAAGGCTATTCCGTAGCTGTGGGAGGCTATACCGACTTCAGCCAAGGCCCACATGATGACCGGCCCGCCAGTTGGAACCGGAACATCGATTATTATGGCGCTACCTTGTCTTTGGGCATGGATAAGGATCTTACTGAATCGAGGTTCGGATTGAGCGCGGCTTATGGAGATGCTTCCATTACCCATTTCCAATGGACAACAACTAGCGGCGGTAAACCAGAACTGTTGTTGGACGAGAATGGTTCCATCGCCAAACCTCGCCAAAATTTCAAGGCTTTCAGCTTCGGATTGTTTCTCTCCAGCACCTTGAAAATATAACTTTGAGCGATATGCTCCTTTTAATCCTCCCTCTCGCTTGTGGCCTGCTCTATCCCGTGGGAACACTGCTGGTCAAGCGCTCGTTGGATAAAGGCATGGATGTGTGGTCCGTGGCCATGGTCAACTATTGGATCATGGCTTTGGTTTTTTTACCGGTTCTATTTTTGGATTCCAGGATGATTCCGTGGAGCCTTTGGTACCAACCCGCTTTCATGGGACTATGTTCCTTTTTAGGGCAAGCCTTCGCCTTCAAGGCCATCTCTTCCGGGGACCTGACCATCGCCACACCGGCACTCGGATCCAAGGTTTTAATGGTGGCCCTGCTGACCGTGGCATTGCTTCAACAATCCATACCAGGGCATTTATGGATCGCGGCGATTTTCAGTTTCGGCGCAGTATTTTTTTTGCAGGCCGGCGTGAAGTCGGCGCGGCGCAAAGTTTTTGTGACTCTCTTTTTCTCCCTTTTGGCAGCAGCCAGTTTTGCCCTCGGAGATGTGCTCATCCAAAAATGGGCCCCGCGCTGGGGCGTATTTCATTTTGTGCCGGCCTTTGCCATGGCCACAGCCGTTTATTCTTTGGCGCTCTGGCCACTGCTCAAAAAACCGAAACTGGTGTATCCCATGAGTACGTGGAAATGGGCTCTTGGGGGCAATACCGTTTTAGGTTTTCAATCCCTGGGATTCACGGTGGCGATTGGACTCTTTGGGCAAGTTACCCGGGCGAACATCGTTTTCAGTTCGAGGGGATTATGGAGCTTTTTTTTGATTTGGTTCGGAGGACATTGGTTTTCCAATCGCGAGCGCGAGGTGGGGACAAGAATAATGGGCTATAGGTTACTCGGCGCGGTATTGATGTTCGCGGCTATACTTTTGGCTTCGTGGAAATAGCAAAGCTTTTTTGAGTTAAAGGGCTTAGCCATAAGCCGGGTCCTTTAGTTCAATAGCAGCGGGAAGCTTTTGAGTTTTCCTTGTGAGGCGCTCTGCCCGATATACAACCCACTCGGAAGGGAAACCCCAATTCCTTGGGACAACTCGGCTTTTGAAATAGACTTCAGGACACTGCCATCCATGCTTAGGATATGCAATTCAGTTAAGCCCATAAAAGTCCTTTCGTCCATCCACCATTGGTTTCCCAGCCTGGGAGGCATTTTTGCCATCGGAGTCGAACCTGGGGTAATGTTTCGAATTGCCAGGCCTTTTCCAGATAGGTCAGGATGATCCAGCCGATAAATTAAACCCGATGAATAGCCGACCAAAAAAATATTTCCATCTGAGTCCATTCCAAATGACGACATGGGAGAAGGAGCGGTACCGAGGACGGTAACCACTGGAGGCACATTGTTCGCAACGCTCAAGGCATACACTTTGCGAGTTATCAAATCTCCAAAAATATATGCGCCGAAAAATGGTGAGGTGGCATTGCCGCGAAATACATACCCGCCAATGATGCACGCTGTTGGCGCGGTAGAAATGGGCTCATGAGGCAAAACCGCGATTGGGGCAATCAATCCAGTTGTATCGCAATGGGTGAGGGGTGATAATTCGTTTACACCATTAAAACAGGTATTTCCTTCCATCACGCTCCAGCCATAATTGCCGCCTTTAGTCACGACATCTACTTCTTCGTGTACCCAATCTCCCACGTCTCCGACCATGAGGCGGCCATCCGCAACATCGAAACTCCAGCGCCAAGGCTGCCTTAATCCATACGCATAAATTTCTTTGCGCACTAAGGTGTCGGCAGAATGGACAAAAGGATTATCAAGTGGAATGGCGTATTCCAGATTCGCATCCGCATGGTTGACGTCGATGCGAAGCATTTTCCCAGCCAATAAATGCAGGTCTTGCCCACGCGTATTGTAAACCATAGGGTTGCCGGCATCTCCAATTCCGATATAAAGGAGGCCATCCACTCCGAAATGAATATCACCGCCATTATGAACCACATTTTTGAAAACATTCCTCAAGAGAATGCGGCTGGCACCAGACTTGACTTTAAAGGAGGGGTCAGCATGCCGCTCTTCGAGAACGGCCTCACCTATTTTAAGAATGTAATAGACGTAATATTTTCTGTTCTTTATGAAATCGGGATGGAAGGCAATGCCGAGCAATCCGTCGTTACCGGAAAATTCGGCAACGGGAATACTATCGAATCGGCTGGGATGAAAACGTCCCGCCAAAGGTTCTATGAGGATTAAATTACCGCCCAATTCGCCGACCATGTAGGAGCCTTTTTGCGCGGGAAATTCTCCAAACCAAATAGGTTCATGGAATGGGGCCATGGTTGAATCAAAAAATGGTGTGAATTGCAATCCGGTTTGTAAGGCTGCCGCAGCAGCGTGTTTTGGGAACACGGTGGTGATACATAACGCAAAGATCCAGGCAATTCTATTCACCGGTGAATGGAAATAGTGAAACGGAAATACATTCATTTGGCCCCCCTTTAAACTCGATAATCAAAGATCATGCCATGGGATTTGGCTGTATGGGTCTGCGCTTTTTGAAGCTATTTGTCTACAATGCTGCTGGAGAGGGGTAAAAAGCTGCGCATGTAAGCCCGTTTTCGGCCAGCAGTGGTCAAAAGTTGACTCAAGCCCATACATAAGCTTTGAGTTCGCTATTTCCATACTTTGGTACCAGTGTTGAATGATCCCTCTAACGTAGAGAGTAGGCTTTCTTAATCTAGCTGACATTTGATTAGGTGAAAGGCATCAATACGCTTATATTAATCTTGTTCTTTAAAGGAGTTATCTATGAAGCTTTGGAGTTTGGTAATCGCTGCAGGTATTTTTATGAGTTGCACCAACCCAACCATGAATGACCAAAATGGGGACTCGTCCAATACGAATCTTAGACAAAGCAGATTGCACCAGAATAAAACCGGATTTTCCGATGACAGTACGGAGCGCGAGCATGATAGAAATCACAAAAATTGGGGATGTCGTTGGAAGAAAATCGATTCCAAGGCCTTCCGTATGGTTGCCGGTTGCTGGAGTGTTTCGCAATCCAACGGCTACACAGGTTTGTTGAGCTTGATCCAGAAGGATTCGGTATTAACGGGTCAAATGGATTGGGATAACTTTCCCGATTCGCCCGTTAAAGGAAATATTTCAGGTGACTCCGTTTCATATGCATTGGCATATCCGGATTTGGCACCCTTGGTCGGTTATTACTACGCCAAGCTAGATGCATCCGGAACGAAACTTTTAGGAACGGCGAACAGTAATAATGGATATTCGGTAACTTGGAATGCTACAAAAACAACTTGCCCCATAACTCCGTAGTTTTATCCTAGAATATTTTCAAATCCAATTAGGTCTTTGGTTTCCCGGTAGGGGAGAGCACTAGGTGGCGTGAATTGAATGCAGTCTACAATCCTTAGTGCTTCCATGGTCAATGCGCATTCATATTCTTGAGAATGCTTTCAAAAAATTTCTTGCCTTCCCCGGCATTGTTTTCGTAGGTCGCCAAAGGGATGGTCTTGCCATTTTTTTCAGCAGATAGGATTTCGATATCGAGGTTGGACAAAACCGACATCATCAAGTTGGTGGCGGCAACGCGCATATCAACCTTTCCATCCAGTTCCGCCAAATGTATCCGTTCCACCCCGGCTGGAAATTGACGGAGGGCGGCATCTACGCCTACCCATTGACCTTGCAGGAAGGCCTCTGTCCAGGCGTGGCCAATGAAAACACCTCGGCCTACACTCGCGAAACCTAGGGCCAAGCGTGCTGGGATGCCCCGTGCCCGCAAAAGCGCGGCGGTTAGGATTGCAGCCTCGGAGCAATCCCCGGTCAGTTTGCGCAGGACCTCGGAGCTGGTGCCGAATAACACCGCGCCGAGTTCGAAATTAAAGTGGGCGATAACCCAAGAGTATATATTGCCGGTTACCTTAACTGGATCGGTTTCCTGTCCCGCTATCCGGGTGGCCGTGGCTATCAGTAGGGTATCCGCCAAAACCAGGTAGGTGTTGGAAGTTAGGTACGGCTTAAGGGAGTCCAAGGCGATGCGACTTATTGCAGCACCCGCTTTGGGCTTTGGGCCGAGCTTGGATTTGCGGTTTTCCAGAATCCACTGAGATGGGTTTTCTGCGCGGATCAACCTTTGTTCACTGCCCAGAGCGCAGAAACGGGCCAACGAGCCACCCTGTTTTAACTGTAGGCGGAACTGTAACACATCCGCTTCACCGGCAGTGGCGGGTGCTTTTCTGGAGACTGGGAAGAATTGGGTGGAGCTTTCGAGGGGTCGTGCCGAATCCTTGCCGTCGCCGTCGACCTGACCGTTGCCGGTGGCTTCACTGTTGTCCTGGCCGTCCTCAGGTCGCCCGGTATGGAGATGGGCAGGATCGGCCGCACTCCCAAGCTCTTCCATTTCCGCGACCAACCAGCGCTTGGAATCATGGAAAAGATGAATGGCCTGGACAGACTGTATTTCATTTTGGCCGAGCATGGGCCGCTTGAATACCACGTGGCTGGAGATTTTAAGATACGCCCAAGTTCCGTTGGATTTTTCTTCGAGGGTGGTATCCGTGGATTTGGAGGTGTCGATGACGTCGGCCATTTTGGCCTGGGCCATGGCGATAAAGTCAAACATGCGCAGGACCTGGCCGGTGCAGAGGCGGCGCGCCTCGTTGAGTTTCCCCGCCGTGAGCAGCGAGTCAAAAGCCTTGGCGGCGGCGGCGGGACCAGAAAGTGTTGGGGCAGCGGCGGCGGATAATACACATATCGAGACAAGACAAAGGATTAGCCCGGTTCGTGCGAAAATTTGGTGGGGTCTGTTCATCCGAATTTTAGTCCATTCATTTTTTGACTCAAAAGGTTCTGCATCGTATCCTATGATAAGTTACTTTTATTGGACAACCAAGAAGGACCCAGGGACCACCCAAAAAAATTGATGCGCAGAAATTCCTTGTTACGCATGCTTCTGTTTTTCCCTCTGCTCGCCTTCGGCGCTGCCAGCCAAAAGACAAGTCCTGAAAATACATCCGCTTCGCATTTTGAAGGCCTAATTGATATGCGGCTGATACTGGAATCGGGAATGGGAGACCTTGAGCTCAGTCTTTCCGGAGACATGGCCAAACTCGATATGCAGATCACGGTCCATCCGCTTCCTGACCCGATTAGACTGGCCGTACTCATCGATGCGAAAACGCCCAAGACCGCGTATCTATTGAGCGAAATGACAAAGACCTACAGTTCCTTGAACCTGACCGACCAAGGCAGCAGGACTGGAAAGGATATGGAAAAATCCCAAAGCAAAAATAAATATAAGCTGACTGTGCTGGGACGAAAGACGATTCTCGGCTTGCCTTGCACGCATATAACTCTAGTGCGGGACAAAGATTTAATCGACGCATGTGTGACCAAAGAATTGCCTGATGTTTATGCTGTATTGAAAAAACTTCAGCAGGCCAATCCCCAAATCGGCGAGGCAGCACTTTTCCAGGCCCTTGAAGAATCGGGCCAAGCGGGCTTACCCTTGAACTGCATAGTGATTCGGGACGGGCAGCGGGTGACTACGGAAGTGAAAAGAATTGATCGCCGTGCGCTTCCAGCTTCGCTTTTCCAGATTCCCAAGAACTACGTGCTGGTCCAAGGTGTTACGGGAGGCCAGCAGGCCACCCAGGCTCAAATCGAAGAGATGAAAAAGGTCATTCAAGGAGCCTTGGAAGGCCAATGAAACTTGAAGTATCCGTTTCCAATCAGCCCGATGATGAAAGTTGCGGCATCACCTGTCTACAAGCCATCTATGACTACTACGGCGAGGAAACAACCTTCGAGCGGCTTCAAGGCGAAATCGAGCATTGGCATACCGGAGGCACCGTTAGCGTGAACCTCGCCAGGCATGCCTTAACCCATGGATATTCCGCCGAGATCTACACCTACAACATCAAGATCTTTGATCCGACGTGGAAGGATTTACCTCCCAAGGATTTGGCAAGTAAGCTCAAGCTTCGGCAGAAGAAAATCCGCAGTAAAAAACAGAAAAAAGTGATCGGCTTCTACCAGGATTTTATCCGCAAGGGTGGATCGGTTAAGTTCGACGATTTGGACGAGTCGTTATTGGATCGGCTCTTTGCCAAGCGTAGGCCCATTATTTGCGGTTTATCGGCCACCTACCTGTATCAGAATATGCGCGAGACTCCTGACAATGAGGAGAATGACATTCTGGGACATCCCGTGGGTCATTTTGTGGTGGTCTCGGAATGGGATCCTAAATCCCGCCATGTTACCATTCACGATCCCTTGCGCAAGAACCCCATTTCCCATACCGGCACCTACCGCCTGCCCTTCACGAAATTTTCCAATGCCGTGATGCTGGGCATCCTGACTTACGATGAAAACCTCTTAGTGATAGCGAAAAAATGATTAGAAATATATGCGTAGTTGAAAATGTGAGGCACTGGAAAAAACGGGTGCCGCAAATCGAATTCATCAGTGTGAACGATTATCTGTTCGGCAACGAATGGCAGGATTTGCGGCCGCTTAAAATAATCAACCTGGCCAATAACTATGGCTACTTGGGCTCGGGCTATTATGTTTCCTTGGTTGCGGAAGCGCGCAATCACAAAGTGATTCCCAATATCTCCACCATGCAGGCCTTGTCGAAAAAGGAATTCTACCTCATTGAAACGGATGATTTGAACGCACAAATCCAAAAGGATTTGGCGAATATTACCGATAACAAGTATGAACTGTCGGTTTATTTCGGCAGAAACGTTTCCAAGAAATACGAAAAACTTTCACGCATGTTCTTCAATGTTTTCCCCAGCCCGTTCTTCAAGGTTTATTTCCGCCGTGAGAAGCAGTGGATTTTGACCTCCATCAAATCCATGTCCATCAACAGCATTCCAGATTCCCATATTGGCGTGTTTCTGGAAGCACTGGTGGAATACGGCGTGCACAAATGGGGAAATAAACGGCAAAGCAATTCCGAAAGGTACGATCTCGCCATCCTGCACAATCCGCAAGAGCGCTTTTCGCCCTCCAATGATTCGGCCATTCAGAAATTCATCAAGGCCGGAAAAATCGCCGGACTTTCAGTGGAGACCATTGAGAAAAAGGACTTCGCCCATTTGCCCCAGTTTGACGGCCTGTTCATTCGCGAGACCACGTCGATCGATCATCACACCTTTCGCTTTGCCAAAAAGGCCGAAAAGGAAAAGATGATCGTCATCGACGATCCCAAGTCCATCCTGTACTGCACCAACAAGATATTTCTGAATGAGCTATTCAAGCGGGAAGGCATTCCCAGGCCCAAGACCTTTATCGTCAGCGAAGACAATGTCTCCTATATCTACGACCAGTTTTCGTTTCCAATCATCATTAAAATTCCCGATGGTTCCTTTTCCCGCGGTGTGGTCAAGGTGGAAGATCCGGGTGAATTGGCATCGGTTTGTAAAGAGTATTTCAAGCGATCGGACTATCTCGTCGCCCAGGAATTCATGCCCACGCCCTTTGACTGGCGCATCGGCATCTTCAACGGCAAACCGTTATTCGCCTGTAAATATTTCATGTCCCGCAACCATTGGCAAATCATCAACCACCATAAGGTCGGCAAGGCCGGTGAAGGGAGCCATCAAACCTATGCCGTCTCCCAAGTGGAGCCAATCATCATCAACACTGCGCTCAAGGCCGCCAAGCTCATCGGCGATGGATTGTACGGAGTGGATATCAAGGTTGTGGGTAACAAGCCCTATGTGGTGGAAGTGAATGACAATCCCAACATTGAATCCGGCGTTGAAGACGAAGTGCTCAAGGACACGCTTTACAATACCATTATGGAAGAGTTTGCCAACCGCATCGACAAGCTGAAGGCACGGAAAGAAAAGGATG